>JAAYVC010000060.1 GCA_012517375.1 bacterium
AACGGCTCTGCGCCGTAAAATCAAGATACTGCTATGAGATTGCCGCGTCCTAACGCCTTCGGCGTTTCTCCTCGCAATGACGTTGGAGTTCGTGACGCTTTTCATCAAACGGGACTCCATTTCTCGAATCCTGACTAACCATCACAGAAATTTTGTCCAGCTTCTGACCACCTTCTGACCACCTTTTGACCATCTTTCCCACCCCAAGAAATCGCTTCGCAATTTCTCGGGGACCCCGGGTCTGGAATCGATTCTGCCGAAGCTGTAGGCTTCCAGCCGCTACTTTTGGGGAGTATTTGACCATAACCATAACGAGTCTTTAATCCTGACTGCCGGGGACGCCGGGAAAATACGGAGTATTTCCAGTAGCGCTGATTCGGAATTCCCAAAGGAGCGCGTTCCGTTCGTAAGATCGGCGCGATCCTTTTGGGAAAACAGCTCTTAAATGTTGACAACCAAAACCCTTAGCCTATAATTCTCAGACGTTTGTCCAATCCCGAGGCTTTTAATAAGGAGCTGGCACTATGATTACCTTCCAGGGCGGAATACATCCGCCCGAATTTAAAGAACTTGCAGAAGAGAGGGCGATTGAAAAGATGCCGCCTCCGCAAAAGGTTGTGCTTCCACTATCACAGCACACCGGCGCGCCGTCCAAACCTTGCGTGGCTGTGGGCGATACGGTCAAGGTAGGAACGGTTCTTGCCGAGGCGGTAGGCATGATCTCCGTACCACTGCACTCCTCTATCGCAGGAAGAGTAAAGGAGATAGGTCCGTGGCCGCATCCTGTCCTGCCCGTACCGGCTGTGGCAATAACGATCGAATCCGACGGTACGGATGAAAAAGACCAAGCGATTAAGCCCCGCAGCGAAGCCGAGACAGAAAAACTAAGCCCTGACCGGATACGCGAGATAATCCGCAACGCCGGAATCGTAGGGCTTGGAGGCGCGGCGTTTCCTACATCGGTCAAGATTACTCCGCCGAAGGATGCAAAGATAGATGCGCTCATCATCAACGGTGCGGAGTGCGAACCTTTTCTTACAGCAGACGACAGGTTAATGCAGGAAAAGTCTGAAGAGATTATCAAGGGAGCAAAGATTATCGCGAGGGTCTTAGGCTTGGATAAGGCGTACATCGCCATAGAGCACAACAAGCCGAACGCGACCCGGAAGATGCGCGAGGCTGCTGCACGGGTGTGGCCCGGAGCCAATGTAGTTACCGTAAAAACAAAGTATCCTCAGGGAGCGGAGAAACAGCTAATCTCGGCGATTCTCAAGCGCAACGTTCCCCGCGGAGGCCTGCCCTTCATGGTAGGAGTCGTTGTGCAGAACTCTGGAACCGCCTACGCGGTTTGGGAAGCGGTAAGCGTGGACAAGCCCCTTTATGAACGCGTCGTCACGGTAACGGGCCCGTCAATTACGGAGCCTAAAAACCTTCTCGTCCGCATAGGCACTCTTGCCTCAGACGTAATCGCGTACTGCGGCGGCCTGAAGCCTGACGCGGCAAAGTTCATCTCGGGCGGACCAATGATGGGAATTGCGCAGTCAAGCGTTGATGTACCAGTCATTAAAGGCACATCCGGCCTTCTTTTCCTTAATGATAAACACATCCTTTTCAGGACGCATAAGGAGTCCAACTGCCTGCGGTGCGGAAAGTGCGTGGGCGTCTGCCCGATGAAGTTGCTGCCTTGCGAGATAGCGCGCATGGGCGAGTACGAGAAACTCGAACAGGCTGAAGAATGGGGAATACTTGACTGCATTGAGTGCGGTTCGTGCGCGTTCATCTGCCCATCAGGGCGCAGGCTCGTGCAGTGGATAAAGTACGGAAAGAACCAGATATTCGCCGAACGCAGCCGCAAAAAGGAGAAGAAATAATGGCAGAAAACACCTCATCTACACCTGTCGCCTCGCCTCAAGGCTCGCCTAAGTTTACTGTTACCCCTTCCCCCCATTTCAAGGCGCCCTTCAATGTCCGCACCATCATGTATCTTGTCGTCTTCGCGCTTACGCCTGCGCTTGCAGGAGCCGTATACTTCTACGGGTTCTGGCCGCTTTTCCTAGTGCTTGTATCCGTCACGACCGCAGTCGGTTCCGAATTTCTCATGAACCTCGCGTTCAAGCGTCCGCTTGCAGACTGTCTTGACGGTTCGGCAATCATCACCGGCATGCTTCTTGCATACAATGTTCCGCCCTCCGCCCCGTGGTGGATGGTCGCGGCAGGCTCGGCGTTCGCAATAATCGTCGCTAAGGCGTTCTTCGGCGGGCTCGGCCATAATTTTCTCAATCCGGCGCTCGCAGGCCGGGCGTTCCTCATGGCCTCATGGCCCACCCTGATGACTTCCGGCTGGCTGATACGCAAGGGCATAGGAACCGTTTCAGGCATACCACAAAGCATGTGGACGAACGTTATTGACGCTGCAAAGTCAGCTCCGACAACCATGCATGGCGTCGACGCGCTTACGGGTGCAACGCCGCTCGGGGTTCTGCAGAAATTAAAGATCGCCACCGACCCCGCGCTCATCTCCGGAACCAAGCACGCGCTCAACGATCCCGCTGTGATTAAGAGCCTTTTCTGGGGAAACATAGGCGGCGTAATAGGCGAAACTTCCGTTATCCTGATTCTCATACCCGCCCTCATTTTGATGGTCATCCGCGTGATAGACTGGCGAATACCGCTCGCCTACATCGCAACAACGGCTGCATTTTCCTTCCTGGCCTACCTTTTTGGCGCAACGCCCGTAACGCCTATCTATCACCTGTTCGCGGGCGGACTTATGCTGGGTGCGCTATTCATGGCTACCGACTACTCCACGACGCCCGTATCTCCTGCCGGTCAGTGGATATTCGGCGTTGGATGCGGAGTAATCACCATGCTCATAAGATTATGGGGCGGCTACCCCGAGGGGGTCAGCTACTCCATACTCCTCATGAACGTCGCAACCCCTCTCATAGACCGCTTCACCAGGCCCCGCATCCTTGGGGAGCAGCGCAAGAGAAAGGTGGAAAAATGAAGTTAGAAGTAAAGATGTCTATAGTCCTAGTCGCTACCTCGCTCGCGGCCGCAGCCCTGCTCGGCGTGGTTTTTTCCTTCACCGCGCCAACTATTGCTGGTCAAAAGGAAGCGGCACGGCAGGATGCATTGAAGTCTATAATGCCTGCTGCAAAGGAGTTCAAGCCCGATACCGTCATCCTGGACGCGGATACGTCCGTGATATACATCGCATACGACAAGAGCGGACAGAGGATGGGTCTCGTGTTCACTGCGGCGCAAAGAGGCTACGGCGGACCGGTGGAGACTATGGTAGGCGTTAACAAAGATTCCTCTATAGCCGCAATCCGCATAGCGTCCGCGTCCGAGGGCCTCAAAGAGACCCCGGGGCTTGGAACACGCGTGCTCGAGGACTGGTTCATAAACCAGTTCAAAGGGTTAAAGCGCGATGATGTCTTTCTGACAAAGGATGGAGGAAAAGTTCAGGGCATTACTGCGGCTACCATCTCCTCCAATGCCGCCACATCAGGAGTTCGACTGGGACTTGAGAAGTATCTTCCTTATCTTTTTGAAAATCCGGATGCTGTAGAAGATACACTCAGCACTGCGGCGGATACGAGCGATTCTTGACTGACTCAATCCGCAAGGGATACTTCGTCCTCCTCTAGGGATACACTTCGAGATACAGCCGGGGTCAAACCCATGCCTGAAATCATATCTCAGGCGGTCAGAGCATCAGGGTTTGGCGGCGAGTTCACCGTCGTCGTCAAGCTATTTCCCGATGGAAGGATTGCAAAAGTTGAGATCTCGGCGCTTGATTTTCCCGAGACCGAGGGCTACGGCACCAGGTGCCTTGAGGAATCGTTCCTCTCCAGATTCACGGGGCTCTCCTCGTCGAAAGAAGTTCTCGGCGTGGACGGTGTAACAGGCGCGACCGTCACCTCGAACGCCATAAAGAACGCGGTCTCGCAGGCTGTACGGGATTGATCCTGCTAGAGTAGATTTTAGAGCATAAGCCCGCGGTTCTCTTTTTTATCTGTATCATCGATTATCTAAAGAGTCTTAAGGATCAAGGTAATCCTATGTCGCGAAGCAGTATGACCGTTTTGGCGGGAGAAGAACAGTTTATCGCCCTAGAATTGCCAGTACAGCGCCTGCCGCCTTTATGCGTACAGGCGGGAAGATGTCGTCGAGCCGCGGCTCCACATATGAAAGATATTCAAACGACGCTTTTTTTGCAAAGAAGTTTAGTATCCTGATGTCAAGATAGGGGTCCCCCTTCCCGAGAAGCACTGCCAGCGCAGGAACGCAGGCCGTATCGCCTATCTTTGCGAGTGCGTCCACTATCGGCACGCGAATCCAAATGTTCTCGCCGTATGCGCCAGGCTCCCAGAAGAGCATGAGATTGAGTACGGAGACGGATGAACTGTCGCCGAGCGCTGCGAGCGCTGACATTGCTGAAGTCTTGAGAACGGGATCCTCGGAGTAAAGAAAAGATCTTATTCCGTCGAGCGAGCTCCTGTCCTTGAGCGCGCCAAGGGCTTCGATAGAAGTCCTTTGTATGGCAACGGATGTATCGGCGAGGAGCGATTTGAGTAAAGGGATTGACGATGAATCCTTTATGGTTGCGACAGCTGCAGCCGCCCTTGCAGTGGCAAGTCCCTGATTCTTTTCTAGGAGTTTATGAAAAACAGGCTCGACAAGAGCCGAAGGCATACGGGCAAACAGTCTGTCCGTGTTCCTGCCGTAGGAAGTTGAATCTTGCGCCGCTTCGCGAAGAAGCGCTGCGCCCGATGTGTCTGAATAAAATCCGAGCGAGAATGCGGCATTCAACGCAACAACGCTGTCAGGGTCTGAAAGAAGATTCCGCAGTTCGGCAAGGTACGCAGAGTCGGCCAGAACGCCCATAGCGTATACGGCCATGCGCCTTGTCGCCTGGTCTGAGGACTCGAGCTGGCTTAACATGAGCGGCCTTCCGCGCTCCTTGTCGAGCTGGGCAAGGTTCCATGCAAGGCAGAGATTCTCCTTTCCGTAAAGCTCCATTTCGCCGAAATGTGAGGTGTCGCCGAGAAAGGAAAGTACAAGCGCAGCCTGGCATGACTCCGTTGCCGACCGGTGAAGGATGCGCCCGAGCAGGGGCACTGCGTCCTTAGAGTAAGCGGTAAGGAGCGATATGGTCCCCGGGTCAACGTAGTCTGCAGTAAAGAAACGTTCGAGCGCAGGCAAATCCTTCTTCTCCGGAGTGTAGCTTGCGAGCCGGACCGCCCAGCGTGGAGGCGGCTTCTGGTTCAACGCCCTATGCGCGTATCTAGCCATTTTTTTATCCAGGCGGGAAGCGAGCGAATCGGCTGCAGCGTCCATAAACTGCGCGCCGCCCTCGCCCTGTTCGAGCATCTTCAGGAGCTCTTTCGAGGCTTTTTCGGGTTCGTATGCCATGAGCGCGAACGCCGCTTCGGCCGAATACTGGCCGTCGGAGTACATCTCGGCTTCGAGGAGCGCTATTGCGCGTGACCTTAGGTCTTCAGGCTCCTCAGCATGGTGAGCGGAGGCGCTCAAAAGCATTGCGGTTATGAAAATGAGATTGATAATCAATCCTCCTTAATACGTTCTGACTTTCGAGTACGCGTAAAGGTTGCCTTCCGTATCCAGGCCCCAAAAGCATACCCTTGCAGAATCGTTTACGTAGCGACCTATGTTTTCATTGAAAACTAGTTTCCAGTTCAAGTCAGCGTACTTTTTGAATTCTGGCGGAAGCTTTTCAAGGTGTTTCGGGATGCGATTTCCTCCATCATCAAGCTCTGAAGGACTAATCGGTTCACCTGAAGGATTGAGCCTCAGCATATGCGCCGTTGAAGGGTCCTTGGGATCAGGAAGAACGAGCACGAAACCCTCATTTTTGTAATGAGCAAGGGATATTGCCGGTACCCACGTATTACGATAGGTCCTCCAGACGTAGTCGCGCCAGGGATAACCACCTACCCTTGTATGCATTGAGTCGTCATGATATATTAATTGCTGCCTGCCGATCCAGATTCCTTCAAGCTCTTCGTTTGTTGTGGGGTTGGAACCTTGGGAAACTCCAAGCGACCATCCTTTGTCCCATTGCACCAAGGCAGTATTGTCTTTAGTGAGTTGTGTTAGCGAGTAAGGCAGCGCGGCGTAACCTCGAATGATTTCCTCTACGGGTTCCGCGCCGGTTTTTGTAAGATGCATCCTTACCTGCACACAGTTGAATGTAAGCTTATATTCTCCAAGCATATAAAGTGTGTCCCCGTGAAGTACTTCTAGATAAGGGTTAGTATAAGGCGAAAGCTCCGGCCAGGGGAAGAAATCCTTTACCGAACCTTCAGGGGTAACCCTGACAAGGTGTTGCCGGCTTGGCGGTATACTAGTTACATCCTCGTAGAGAGAGGTATTAAACGTGAAATAAGCGTTGTTCCACCTGTCAACAACGAGGAAGTGACTGCTTATATTGACAGTACCCCATTCTTTCAATGTATAAGTGTTCAGGTCTTGTATTTGCGCATCGCCTTGGGGGTCTATGTGACAGGAATAAATGCTTTGCTTTGAGATATACACGAGCCAGATATTATTGGCGTTGTCAAAACCGAGCCTTGTATCATAAGGCTGGTTTTCTGCAGACAAGGCCTTTGTCAAAAGAAAGTCCGCCTGCGCCTCTGGGTTCCAGGAGCCGACTGCTGTTAAAAGGAGTACAACTATGACGCTGATATCTTCCGCCTAGCAAGTACTCTGCCCGTCAAGATTGGATTGCGGGCTTATTGACTTAATGACACTGTATCGTGCGCTCACTCGCCTCCGGGCGCCCAGTCGGGCTGAAAGTAATAGCCTTTGTTCGAGAGCCGGGAAGATACGGAATAAGCAAGAGCGTGGTCATTCGTGAAGTAGGTCATGTAGACATCGGCATGACGCGTCACGTTTGTTCCGAGCGCTATTGTACTATCAAGGGGAGAGGGGCAGAAATAATAGTAGCTCCCGAGATACTCCGCGTCGACAAAATACAGCGAATCGGTTTGGGTGTCGAACGCATATACCTCTTCAATGGATGCGTTTCCCTTTACCGCGAATATCCACCTGCCGTCGTAAGACCAGCAGACATCAAGCCACTGCGAGAACAAAGGCAGGGATTCCTCGTCCTTCAAGCCGCCCGTGGCAAGATAGTAGCCCGAGCCGCCGGTATCGGCGACGCCTATGTCGGTCCGTACAAGGGAGATTATCTTTCCCTCGTTATCGACCGTCGTGTACTTGCCGAGCGTAACAAACGCGACCTTATCGCCGTCGGGCGAAAAGCCCGGCCTGTATACTTCCTTTATGGTAACGCTGTCGTCGATGGCTTTGCAGTAGGCTTTAAGGCCTGAGAAGAGGTAGTTAGATTCGGCATCGGGGTCGTCCGTTCTCATTATCCATATTCTGCTCGAGGAAGCGCTCGTTGTATAGATGAGGTAAGGCTCGGCAGGAGAACCGTCCATGTGGAAGGGTACGAGACCGTCAAAGTGCGTGAGTTTTTTTGCGCTTCTGTCCGTGACATAAAGGGTGAAGGGGTAGTCCGGCTTTTCCTGCGAGAGGAAGGCGATACCTTTGCTTGCATCAACAAAACAGGGAATACGGATGCCCGTCATGCTGTCCTTTAGAGGCAAAACCGTAGCTATAAGGTCGCCAGCATCATCGATGATGAAGATGTTCGACGAAGTATCTGTAACCATTATGTAGGAATCTCTTTGTTCCCAGTCGGGAACGGCGGGTTCGCACGCGGACAAAGCGATTATAACAATAACCGCCGCTGCGCAGAGAACCATCCAACCTTTTTTCAACATAAAGACCTCCTTAATAAGGATATGAATAGTTTAGCTTTAACATTGAGGTTGTCAAGCCTTCATGCTTGTTCGGGGGAACAAACGTTGATTTGTCCCTTAAACGATTATAATTACTCTGTAAATCAATCATGGAGGAGAAGATGAAAATAAGTGTAAAGAACCTCGCGGCGATTACGGTCATCGTATTGCCTCTTTCTCTTTCGGCTTTCAATTCAAAAGGTCTTTCCACAGGATTCGGCGAGCACGGAGATATAACGGACAAGGCCCTCACGGATTTGGGGTTTTCTGCGCATGCTCGTTTCATCGTCGAGAAGGCGAACGTCAGCCAGGACGTGTTTATTCGCCAGATTCATCTCAAGCGCCACTTCGACCGTCTGCCCAACGAACGGATGGAGAAGGCGTACAAAAGGAGCATCCCGTACCTCGAAAGGGAGAGAGAACGCATCATGAAATACATGCTTGCGGGCGACTACAAACGCTCGTTAAAAGCTTTCGGCCGTTCTCTGCATACCATACAGGATGTTTTCGCCCACTCCAACTACTGCGACATGACCGATGCGGACCAGAAGCAGTTCGTAGAGTCTGTGGTGGGTTTGAAGTACGACTTCCCGGAATCCGCGATGATTGTTTCATCCCCTTTCGGCGATCGCGCGGACCGCTATCGCTACAGCCACAGGGAGCACGCCAAGGACTCAAAGGACTATCCCGAGGGTCCTGAGGCGTTCGAGCGCGCGATGGCGGGCGCACTGGAGGCTTCGTCCAGATATGCAGTCACCGTTAAGGAAGAACTCGCTAAAAGACTCGATGAAGCCTACGGCAAAGAGGAGGCCGAGACCCGGTCCGAGGAGATTTGGGGTAAATTCAGGAACTGTGAATAATCTGATGCTCCTTTTTGGCTAACGCCAAAAAGATCGCAATTCTTAGAAGACTCGATTTGTCATCAGCATCCTTGGGATAACCAACGTTCCTGTTTTGCTAACCCTACGCCTTCGACTAAGTTGCTTTCAACTCAAGCAGTTTCTGCGTAACTGTTTGAGGACCCCGCAAGGCTATATGCCGAGTTGACGCTTTGCGAGTTCTACACCTTCAACCATGTTGCGAAGCTTGGCAAAGGTGACTTCCCATGTACGTGTGCGGAGACCGCAGTCGGGCGAAACCATGATGCGGCCGGGGTCGCCGATTACATCTACGGCATAAAGAATCCTGTCGCGCACGAGTTCCGGAGGTTCAATGAAGTCGGTATGGATGTGAATGACCCCAAGCCCCACGACGAAGGATGTTTTTTTGAGATCCGTGAGTATCTCGTAGCCGAAACGCTTTGACGATGTTGTCCCGAGCTCCTCGGAGTCTCGATTGGCGTATTCCAGGTGCACCTCATCAAGCACGCCCTCGAGCTCGGTCATCTTCGGGAAAAGCAGATGGTAGTTGGAGAAGCAGATGTGTATAGTGAAGAACGCCTTTCCCCGAAGGTCGCCGATGCTTGTGGATACAGATTCAACGAACTCTGGGATTTCGTCGCGTTTCGTGGTTGCGGCGGGTTCGTCAATCTGGAGGTAGCGTGCTCCGGCCTCATGAAGCGACTTGAGGGTTGGGTATATGGTTCTTTTCGCCACGTCTGTCAGAAACTCCGAGCGAGCTTTTTTTCGAAGTTCATGGATATTTGAGACGCCCGGAATGAGGTCTTTTACGTACTGTTCATCGAATGACCAGTCGACGATGGTGTAGGCGCCTGTTACCGGGACCTTGACATCGCGCCTCGCGATTCCTGCAATTTGGCGGTACTCATCTGTATGGAGGTCTTCCTTGAGTGCCGGGATGCCGACGCACGATGCTTTACGGTAATACTTGTTATCGAAGCTGCGAACATGGCCTCCGAACTCGAATCCCGACATGCGTTTTACCGGGTGTTCGTACATCTCAACGCGCTGCTCTTCGCCGTCCCATACGATATCTAGCCCGGCCTTCTCCTGAAGACGTATCCCGTACAGGGTGGAGAACCAGAGTATTTTTTGTTTTGCTTCCAGAGAGAAGTCAGTACGTTTTGAGAGGAGTTCTAGGAGCAGAGGGATTTCTTCAATATCGAGACGCTTGCCCCAGTCTCGAGCCTCATCGAGGTCTGCGTCGGTGAGCGGAATCTTACGGAAAGGCTTGACCCTCCAGGAGGGCTTCGCCATGGAGCCTACTTCGTGAGTGAGCAGCGGTTTCATTTCAAGACCTCCTTCAAATTCCTGATTTTGTTATCGGCGACAACCCTGGGCAGGAGCTCAGCAGGCCCTGCGCTCGCGCCCCAGATAAGGGAGCGCTCCACGAACTTCTCGAGCGAGTTGAAGAAACCGGCAAGCTTTTCTTTTTCCTCGATGCGGGTCGAGTCAGAAGCAAGCGCTCCTGCCAGAAGCATCTTGTTTTGAGGAAAATCACGGAGAACGTTCTCGATGGAGTTGGCGTAGAAGTCTATGCCTATGCCGTCGACTGGGAGAGAGTAGAGGAAGTCCTTCTCCTTTTCTATGTCGAAAAAGTAGGTGTTGATTATCACTGGATTGTCGAAAAAGGATTTAATTTTCTCGAGGAACTCCAGACCAAGCTTCTTTTCTTCGTTTGTGAGAGGACGCCAGCCCAGGCTCGGTTCGGCAAAGACAAGCATCTTGTTCGGAAGGTCTGCGAGCGCCCGTAATACGGTCTGGAGGATCTCGATTACGGTTTTGTAGTCGACGTTACGCGTGTATTCCTTAAAGAGATAGATGAACGGGAGCGTGAAGACGAGCGGTGCATCCGCCGGATACGTGTCGTCTGAAAAAAAATACCGCTTTATCCACTCGTCCAATTTTCCTTCGTCGGTCGATGAGGCGGGGAGGGAGAGAGGCGTTGATGAGGGGGGGTGAGTTACGGGCTCCAGAACCTTCCAGAACGTATTGGTCTCGAAGAAGCGCTTGAGACCCGTCACCTTGAGCGAAGGAACAATATCGGCAAACGGTCTGAGAAGATCCTGCCAGCCGAAGAGGCCTGTCGATGCGTATGGAAAATCCTCCTGTAGCATCATGAGCGTTTTCGAGTCCTCATTTTGAGCGTTGCGGAGTTCTTCCTGAGTAATGCGTTTACGGTCAAAGTCCCTTGTCGCCTGGACGAGTCTTTCTGACCGTGGGTACTGGCCCCATAGAAGTATGTTCATCTACCCATCCTTTCTGTTATTTCGTCTACGAGTCTTTCCGAAAGTCCGAGGTTCGTATATATAACGTGTTCGACGTTGAATCCGAGCCTGTAGCCTTTCTTGCTGATGAATTCAAAAATCTCCTCCTGCACGCGCATGTTTATCTCGAAAGTGCGCTCCTCGACCTCCTCGTCGTCCTTTGCGAGGTATGCAAGTATTGCGGAAGGTATCTCGACCCCGAGCCACATCATGAATTCGATGTCTCGTATCCTTGCCGCAGGCGCAAGAGAAACGTAGATATCCGGAAAGCGGGCTTGCGCGTCTAGAGAAGATTGAGGCAGAATCTTATCGAGCTCGATGAGCACGTGCTTGAGGTTGGCGGTTTCGAAAATTATCTGGGAGACGAAGAAGTCCATTCCCGCCTCTATCTTTGCCGCTATCCTTTCCGCCTCATGGGGCCGTGTGAATATTGTTATGCCCCCGACCTTTGCGTCCTTAAAGCTCCTCTTGATTAAGGACGCGGCCTCCGAAACCGTGTACCCCGGATACGGGTAGTCGGGCAGCTCGCCGCCGACGATAACGAAATGGCGCACACCCTGCTCGTAAACCTTCTGCACCCAGGCTTCGAACTCGGGCCGCGGTATGCGCACCGAGATCTTGTTGAGCACCGGAACCGCACCCGGACACGTTCTTGCGAGGACTTTAGCGAACGATACGTTGTCCATCTTCGGGATGTAGCGCACCCTGCGGTCGCCGTCCCTTGTCTCGTTTACGACCTCGGGTATGTTGAGATATCGAAGCGAGTGCCTTTTGAGTATATCGCATATCCTCTGAGCCCATTCATCTACCTTTTGCGGAGCCCATGTTTCTGGCGGCGTAATAATTTCGAAGATAACCCTGTCCATTGATATTGTGTCCAGTTTTTAAGGGGATTCTCTAACGGCACATTCGGACGCACGTTCTCATGCGTCCTTCTCTTTTTAAAGTGGTGATTGATTCATGCCGCATGGAACTATTATATGTGAGACCGACCCTATGTCAATATGGAAAAAAAGGGGCCTGGGGCCCCTTTTTATAATCTTGAATACAATTAAGGACCTACTTCGCCGAGCGTGTTGTCGTAGAAGGCGTTAGAGATGCGCAGTGTGGTAGTATCCGGGTACTCCGAGCCTGCGACGTATATGCCGTAGCCCTTGCCGTGACCTATTGAGTCGCCCGTAATCTCAGGCATGGCATCCTGGATGTACACGTTGCCGTCCTCATCGTAGCCTGCGTATTCAATCTTGCAGTTCTTGAGCTTGCATTGGGCATCAATGGAATGTTCGTAGAAGGAGATTTTTTTCCAGTCACCCTTGGACTGCGAGGAGACAGAGCTTGTGAAGGTAATCCAGCCTGCGGTGCCGTCAGCAATCAGACCACCAGGACCGTAGTAACCCACGTAGAATTCCACGCCGGATTGTAATTTTATCGTCGTGCCGGGACCGATTGTTAAGGTCGGAGTGTTGGTGTCGTCTCCTATAGAGACGTCGTTATCTATTTCGTAAGGGACCCCGAGATTCGCCCACGTGCAAGTGGAAGCAAGGGTCCCTCCTCTGACGAGGATTGAGTTCTTTGTGTTGCCTGTGAACGTGTTTCCCGTCCCGATGGTGCGGACCTGCTCTACAAAGATATTCAAGGGGAAATTCGCGCATTCAGTGAACGTGTTGTTTTCGAACGTTTTGAAGTATCCGTTGTCGTTCAATTTAACGCCGTAGCTAGCGCTTTTGCGGACTGTGCAGTTGCTGAATTTTACACCGAAGTCGTTGACTACGACTTCTCCGTCCTGCGCGTTCATGCCGCCGTATTCAATAATGCAGTACTTGAAGCTTGTCGTAGACATCGATTTATCGTATATGCCTATGGATTTCCAGTCTCCTGGAGTAGGGGATGGTACGTTAGAGGTGAAGGTTATAGTCGAATCCGCAGTTCCTTCTGCAATAATGGCTCCTGCGCCGTTATATCCGCAGTAAAGTTCGTTGCCTGCCTCGAACTTGACTATGCAGCCCGGTTTTATGGTGAGTGTGGCGTTATCCTGAACGGAAATATCTGCCTGGATTATGTGCGGGTTGCCTACGGGTTCCCATACCTCGTTGGATGAGATTGTCTGATTGTGGTAGGTAGGTCCGCCGCCAACAACGAGCGTGGCTGTGTCGGCCTTACCCTCTGCGGCTGCGATTATGCTTGCAGAGCCCTGACCGAGTCCGGTCGCCAGACCGGAAGCGTTTACCTTTGCTACAAGAGTATCCGAAGAACTCCACGCGAAGGGAATGCCTGTTATCTCATTGTCAGAGGCATCGAGAGCTTTTGCCGTGAATTGTTTGGTTCCATTGACCGATACGGTCGCGGTCGACGGTGTAATCTCTATTCTGTAAATGGCGGCTCCGGAGCGGACGGTGACGGTCGCGATGCCCTGTTTTCCTTCGGCTTCAGCAGTAATATTAGCAGTCCCTGCAGAAACACCGGTAACAAGTCCTGTAGAGTTGACAGTAGCCACAGCCGTGTTGGAAGACGTCCAGGTGAATGTAACGTTTGAAACCTCGGCGCTGTTGGCGTCAAAAGCTTTCGCAGTGAGTTGCTGGGTTCCGCCTATAGCTACGGAAACCGGTGTCGGTGAAACCTGTATAGTAGCGATCTCTGTCGGCGGCGTGCACTGCAGTAATGCGAAAGCTACCGCTATCGCAACATAAGCAATATGCCTGTGCTTTCTCATGGTTACTCCTTTTTTTAATCTTTAAAAGCACTCCTCAAACGTAATCCTAACTCATTTAGGATATTTGTCAATGAAAACGCCTGGTGTAACGTCTAAATATTCAAACCTCCAATGATTCTTAAGCCTACTCCTGTGGTAGAGAATCCGCCCCTGCGGTCGCCGGGCTGTGGTCCGGGTGACTCGTAGAGCATGCCCTCTTCGGGATCGAACCAGATATCAGTAAGCGCTCCCGGCTGATATCGACCGTAGAACTCGGCGCCGAGATCAAGCTTCCTGCCGACTGGAATCAGTATGCCTATTCCGGCTTCAGCTCCAAAGCCTAGACCGTCGAAGGTTCCCGTAAAAGCGCTTGCATCGCCCTGATTGTTGACGCTGAGTCTTGACCATGCGAATGAAGGTCCCACAAATGCATGAATCGGGCCGAAGTTTCGGATGAGTTCGACTGTAGCCGCAAGCTCGCTTTCAGTATAGGAGTAGCCGGCGTTGCCGTAGAGGGGATGAGTAAGCCCGCCCTGAGCGAAGTTCGCGGAGAAAGAAACAGCGCCTCTTACAGGACCGAACCGCAGCCAGAGCTCAGCCTGCGGAACAACAGGCAAGGGGCTGGAGATGGCGCCCTCCCAGCCTCTCAGCTCAAGGGAGGAGTCCAGATACTGCACATGCCTCGCAAGGTCGTTCGGAAAGGGAAGCGTTCCGCCGAGTCCGAGCCCCAAAGACAGTTTAAGGATGGATGATATTAGTGTCATGGCAGAAGCTCCGTATCGTTGAATTTATAAAGAAAAGCCGATTCTCCGGACGCAACCAGTGCATAGTATGTGCCGCCTGACCTTGCGAGCTTAAGCCTGCCGTGCCTGCCCAGGAGCCCTGCCGATGCGTTGACCCAGTGAACGTTGAGGTCCTTTGTAATGTAGGTCTGGTACTCCCCTGGTTCCTGGTTAAAACAAGCATAGATTATGGTTTGCCCGTCTATAGGGAGGAAGTCAGCAAGCTCCGGCGCCTCTGAGAAATAGGGCGCATAAGTAAGCCAGGATGAGGTGTCGCCGTGCTCGGCCGAGAAGCGTATGAATCCGCCCGTACCGATGTAGAGACCCTCATCAGACGTTTTAAGGTGCGTTACGCTGTCGCCTTCGAAGTAGTTCTTTGAGTTCCACTTTTTTCCGCCGTCAGACGATATCCTTAAGCCTCCGGCATCGATAATGTAGACGTATGATGTGTCATCCAAGTCGACGACTAGATGCGAAAGCTTCGGGCTTTCAGGAGGCGTATATATCTTCTGCCACGAAATCCCGTTATCTTCAGACCGCCAGAATGCGGTATCCGAGATCGCAAGAAGATGAGAGGGAAGCGAAGGATGAGGTACTAACGCGACGAAGGTCTCGGGCGTCTGGTGCTCGGTGAAGCTTGCGCCTTTGTCCTGCGAGATGAATAATCCTTTTTCGGCAAGTACGAGTATCCGGCTCTGATTTTGCGCATCTACGATTAGAGCGTTTATGCCTGCCAGAGCGCCGCGTTTCCAAGAATCTCCTCCATCGCCGCTCGCTGCTATGGAATCGTTCGAGGCGACAACAACAATTTCCGTTGACGCATCCAGGAACAGGGGGGCTTCAAGCGGCAAAGCCATCTCGACCCAGTAATCCTTAGAAACGTCCCCAAGAGGGACCCGCTGTCCGGGAATCTCCTCGAACGCCTCGCACGTAAGATCAGAAAAGAGGATTACTGAAAGGAATAAAAAATGAAATATGATTAGCCTTCTCATAACCCATACATTATTCACAAGCGTGGAGTTGTCAATATCCCGGAGACCGCGCCAACCTTAGAACTCGAGGCTTACGAGGTCGAAACCTATGAGTGCCTTTTTATCGAGCCGGTTCCTTTTAGACTGCTCGAGCGCGTACTGGGTCCAGGAAGGTCTATATCCGAGCGTGTCCTGTAAATGCTTGATGCTCAGGTTGTAACCGATTAGAGCGCCGGCTGCA
This sequence comes from bacterium, assembly GCA_012517375.1. Classification (NCBI taxonomy): domain Bacteria; species bacterium. The sequence goes on from JAAYVC010000060.1 coordinate 15,685, forward strand.
GGCAGGAGCGAGCCGGCAATCATCACCTCGTAAGTGCCGTCTGGCGGCCCCTCGGCGTCGAATGGGTTCCCGTCAGGGCCCCAGCGCCAGGGCGAGCCTCCTGTGGCGATGATGAAGCCTTCCGCCAGAAAGAGATTGGCGATATTACCGAGGCATGCACCGAGGATAGTATATTTCCAGTCGCCACCCGGATTGAAGTACCTGCCCGTCCACATCGTGCCAAGGACCGAACCGACTGGAGCCCATAGATAACAACCCCAGGAGAGAGGATGAACTTCCGATCCATAAGAATTATCGTAACTCATTGCAGCACCCCAAAGGGCAAAAAGAGAACCCGTAAGAGGTCCCATGACCACAGCCGATGTGGTCTGCAGAATCTTACCTAGTACAAGGGTCCCGCCCGAATATCGGGTGCCTATCACATCTGCGGCTGCGAAGAGGCAGCAGCATGAGCTTCTTTTCGGATTCGGTCTGAGTCTTGCATCGAAGAGACGCGATGTATCAAAGGAAACCCTTGAATCGTATGCGAGAGAGAGACCTGCAGAAACTCCCCATCGCGAAAGAGGGTTCCTTCGATTATACCTCACCCAGCTGTAATCGACTGTCATAGGATCGGGCCTTAATAGAAGCCCTCCACCCTTAAAAACGGTCGAAACGTTCAGTGCAAACCGGCCAAGCCTGGCTAAAGGATAATTTATTCCAAGCCAGCCTTGAATTCCGGAACCTCGGCACAAATAAGAAAGTGTTCTGTAGTCGTACGGCGAGTCGTTGTTCATATAAAGACCTAAGCAGTCGAATCTGCCCCATACTGCCTCAAGACCGGCAAAAACCTCGCCTTTCCCGGGCCTGAAGCGCAGAGCATAAGCGGCCTCAGCGCCTGCGCTGAACTCAATGGATTTAATGTCGGTGTATCTGTAGCATGAGTACCAGCCGTCGAGATCGATAACGGCCGGACCCTGCAGGAAATAACTGCCGGCGACACCGAACACGCCTCTTGCGCTCCAGACCCCGGCAAAGGAAATTCCCAACTTTGCTGAACCGCTATTGTTTAAGTAGTAATTCCCGTAAGGAATAAGCGCCGAGTATAAAGGTTCGCCTCTTGCAAGCAGTGCCGGCTCGTAACCAAGCGATGCGTTTAAACCAATTCCTGATGACGGGTTTATCGATACGATAGTTAATGCAAGGAAAATTCCCAATTCCTTCCTCCTTATTTCAGAATTTTATGTAATTAAATGCAAAAAGGAAATGATGTCAAGCTCCAGTAGTTGCGTCTGAATTCTGGGCATATTGAGATGCTGCTGGACCGTAAGTAGGGGTGAATCTGCCGTAAACACTTCCTATAGTTCCTGGGTTATTCGCATTAGGGTTGTAGAAGGCAAAGTTGTAGATTACACGTTTATCTGATTCTGATTGCAGAACGGTGTTTTTATCGCAGTTTGTCTGGTGGGCTCCGGAGAATCCCCACGCGTTTTCCAGAAGAATCTCATCCATGGCCGAGTAATCATCGGTTCTGTCCCACGTTGTCCAGCCTTCGGTCGTGCTGTGTGTTTTCTTTGTTCCGTGCAGAAATATCACCGGATAAGGTCCTGGCTGGCCTACTGCCGCTCCCGAAAAGAGCGTCAATGCCGCAAGAATTGTGTGAATACCTTTTTTCATTTTTTCTTATCTTTTTTACTTGTTTAATACTAAACCCACTCGCCTTGCAATACTTACACTTTCCGCAGGCGTCACTCAAAACCACCTCATTTGTAGTTTCTAGTTTCCGGTTTCTCCTTTCGTCCGAAGTTTAATCCTAAAACAAATCCGATCCTTGGAAGAATTCCTGGGACATCCCATTCGGCAGCTGCCGGAATGCTCAATGGTAATAATTCTTTTGCAAGGCCGACGCACATTGCAGGTCTCAGTTCTACAAAGTTGTCATTGCGCGAATTCGGAATCGCGATGCTTTTCCCTATATAACCTTCGATACCCGCGAGGATGCTTGCAACATCAGCGGTTTTTCTTTCACTTAGATTCCTGTATAGATTATTCCTTGCCCACATAACGCCTGCGTTGCCCTTGATTCCCACGAAGTTGTTTGTACCGAAACAGCATTCGCCTTCAAGCTTCCATTCAAATCCTACAGTAGCTTCCGCGGAGATGTAATCCGTCCCGAAGAAAGCCAATACCCTCCGCTGTCCTCAATAACGACGTTCTCTCTGCCCTTCAGGATGATCGCATTGGCAAGGCCGAAGGTCAGAAAGGTTTTACACCAATCCTTCTTAGCTGTTTCTGATCTTCCTTCTAAGGAATGCGAGAAATAGAACGTGCTGGAAAGCGGCGGAAGTCCAGGGTCGCCGAAGCTCGAATACTGGCCCAGATAATAGAATCCCGGAGTATATTCTAACTCAAACCTTTTAGGATTGGCTTGTTCTTCCACCATTTGTGTGTTCAAAAAGACAAGCATAATGAAAGTTTCCATTTTTATCTCCAGTTTTTAAGACTAAATTAAAATATATGCTTTCAAAATCATTTGTCAATACCCTTATACGATAATTATTAATGATAACTCCGAGATTTTAATTAGTTGCCTTGACTTTCACCCATCTTCACTTACTATATCCGCATGAGAAAAGTGCTTGGAGTTCTAATGATTGCAGGAGGAATGGCGGTCATTGCAGCAAGACCATCCAATCCGCTGACGCTTGGCGCTGACCTGGCGCTCGGTTTTTATCAGAAGCTCATCTCCCCCCTGCAGGGAGGAGGGATATGCAACTTCTCGCCATCATGCTCGAACTTCTCAAGGCAGTCCTACAGGTTATACGGACCCTTCTGGGGCACGCTCATGACATTCGACAGGCTCGAGCGCTGCAACACGGGCGCATGGACCTACCTCGGCCAGTACTACTCTGGCGTCAGGGATGAAAAGCTCAATGACCCGCCGAAGAACCATCACCTGCCTACAAGGATCAAGGAACTAGAGGCGAGAAGGGAGGATGGAGCGCATGGAAACCCGGAGGATAAGTGATTATTTTGACTCTGCTTCTGGGGCAGACTGCCATCGACTTTGCCGACCACCTTTACGCGACCGGCGACTACAAACGGGCCGCACTCGAGTACGAGCGCATAGGCTTTGCTGATCCCGACGACACGGTGTGGACACCCTACGCAATACTGCGAGCGGGCGAAGCGCTATTGAAATCGGGCGACTACAAACGGGCCGCAAACGTATACGAGTTCGGGATAAAGAACATCTCCACGCGCTGGGAGTACTTCCAGTACGGCTATATGCGCGCCGAGTTTGCGGACTCGGGCTATCCTGCGGTAAAGATAATCGCGCCAAGGCTCAAGGCGTCCGAGCTGGCTGCAAAAAGCAGCATATACCTAGCCTTTGCAGATATCTATTCCGGCCATCCCGATTCCGGATTAACTATCCTTTCCAGCCTTGAGCCTGATCCACTGGTTGACGAGGTCATAAGCGTTCTTGGGACAACGCCCAAGCGCCGCTCTCCTTGGCTTTCCGCAGGCTTTTCGACCCTTCTGCCCGGCGCAGGCCAGGCTTACTGCGGACGCTGGGCGGACGCATGGCAGTCCCTGTCCATCACGGGTATATTTGCCGCGGCGTCCGTATACTACGGCTTTTTTTCGCAAGATACTACCTTGGGCAACACGATTAAGATAGCCGTAACAGCATCGCTAGGAGGCCTTTTCTGGCTTGGAAACATTTACGGCGCCGCGAACGCCGCGCTCGACTACAACGACTACGAGAAGAGGAAGAAGGATGAGCAGCTTGCTATTCTTTTCTCGAGATTCGACCTCGAACCGGAGATATTAAAGCCTTGACCTCTATCATTGCCGCCCTTCTCTTGACGGTTTTGACTCAACCCCGGACTTATGAGCAAGCCTTTCCTGATGTTGCAAGCATTGAAGCACTCGCGGACTCGCTGTATGCCTACGGGGAATATGATGCCGCAGCGCTCGAGTACAAGCGTGCGCTTTACTATTCGGGGGTCGCGTCCTATCTGTATATGGATTCGGCAGGCGGGCTCGTAAAGAGCGGCTTACCCGTCGGCTTTAAGGTTTTTGAAGGCGTCGATGATTCTCTGATGACCGCCTTGAAGCTTGCGCTCGCGTTGTACAGGAACGGCGAGACGGCGGAGTCCGACTCCATCCTATATTCGATGAAAGGCCCTGTGGTCAATATGGCAAGGGCCGTGATTCTTATCGAGGAGGAGGACCCCTATCTTGCAGCGTTCGAGATAGATTCGGCAACGTGTGCATCCCTTGGCGCGCCCGCCTACCGTCTGCGCGGTTGGGCGTACCTCGAGGCCAACGACTTCGGCAGCGCCGCACAGGAGTTCGGAAAAGCTGGCGACGAAGGGCTGGCGATATCGGTAGCTGTTCTTACAAAAAAGAGCCCCCAACTCAAGCTTAAGAATCCTGCAACTGCGAGGTGGCTGTCCCTTTTGCCAGGTTTGGGTGAGGTGTATGCAGGAAAGCCCTTATTCGGATTGTGGGCGTTTCTCGTTAACGCTGGCGATACTTATCTTGTGATATCCAATATTCTTGCAGGGAGATATGTGGATGCCATACTTACTTACACCTTTCTTTGGCAGCGTTTCTATTCGGGCTCTATGGCTAACGCGTCTAGGTTTGCATACGAATGGAACGATCGCCGGATTGCTGAGGTTCTTGACCCAATAAGGGAGAAGTTCAACGAAGCTGGTGATTTAAGCCTAGACCTGAAGTCGCTCAACGAGCTTTATAGAATACGCTCCGTAACCGAAGAAAAGGAATAGCCGCCTCTACCGGTTAAAAACCTAGACTGCGCGGAAGCTTGACTTTTATTGTGTCCCCTGACCGGACAACCCTAGCCTCTGACCATGCAGAGAAAGCCCCGCCACCCCAAAGCACCGGAACGGCTATAAGGGAAACGACCCCGGTAATAAGACACGCTTTTTGGTAACTTTGCAGACACTGGTCGCCGAAAAGACATGAGTAAATATCGTAAATGCAGTTGTCGTCGAAGAAAGGGTCCTTGGATTGTGCTATTCCCACGGCGCCGAGCAGGGCATAGCCTGGAACGCTTACAGCGATTCCGGTTCCGACAAAGTAATCCCTATTTGCGCTTCGAGTATTCCCGACCTTGCGGAAGTAATTGCCCATGTAGAACTGGCCGCCTCCGGGCAGGAAACCCCATAAGCATGCTTTAGCGGGATCAGGCTCTCCTGTTGCGATGGATTTTGCATTTGTCGTACTTTTGGATGAAGCCTTTTCCCCGGCAAGCCGTTTTATCTCTTTCGCTTTAGTGCAGGCCCGGGTCTCAGGATACTTATCAATCACGATGTTAGCCAGACCTAAGGCTATCTCGGTCTTGCCCTCGGCAAGTCGCTGCTCGGCCAGCTTGACCAGCTCCTGCGCGTGCTCCTCGCGTGTCTCATCGGCAAGCAGAAGAAACGGACAATTCAAAACCCCCAGCATGATGAACCATAATCTCCAAAATCTCCAATGCTTTTTCTGAAAAAAACTTGTACGCATATCTCCTCCTTGGATAAAACTATTCTAACAGAAAAAAATATTCTGTCAATCCCTTATATTTTTTATCGGGCATATGATTTTTTACTGCTTGACATACGCTCAAACACGGTTAATCTTTATTTATTAAAAACTTAAATCTAGGGTCATTATGAAGTATTTAAGATTTCACGTGATTGTATTTGCGACCGCTTTTGTAGCGGCATGCAGTCCTCAATACCCGCTATTCCAGCTTCTTAAAAAGACTGAGCTTTCAACCGAGGAACGCGAGGCGCTTGAAAAATACATCAAAAGAAGCGCGCCCGATGAGGACGCATTCGTTGCTGTACAGAGGCTGGCCGAGCCTTACGTCCGCTCGAAGGAATGGGACAAGGCTCTTGAAGTGTACGCGGGGTACAGGCCGATGTTTAAAGGTTATGACGCCAGATTTGATGAGATAGAAAGCATACTTTCGGCGCCCGCTGAGAGCGTTACGGTCACGAACCTAGGCCCTGGAATCAACTCTCCTGCGATTGAAGGTCTGCCCCTTCCCCAGGCTGACGGAACACTTCTTTACTTTACCGGCAAGGGGAGGACGGATTCGTGGGGTGCGGAGGATATCTATGTCTCCAGGCTCGAGCGCGGCGAATGGATCAAGGCACAAAACATCGGCTCAGGCATCAACACGGAGTCCAACGAATCTGCAACATCGATATCGGTCGACGGAACCACGCTCTTTATATTCGGAAACTACCCTGGAAACTCCGGCAGGGGCGACATCTTTTTTTCCGAGAAGACCGCCTCGGGCTGGGCCCCACCCAGGCACATCGAAAGACCTATAAACACCGTATACTTCGAGTCCGACGCCTTCATCTCTGCTGACGGAAAAGCGCTTTTCTTCACATCGGAACGTCCAGGCAACCAAGGCTCCTACCACCCGAAGGACGAACCCTTCCATGCCAACACCTGGGGAAATACGGACATATATGTCTGCGCCTGGCAGGACACTGGCTGGGGCGAACCAGTAAACTTAGGTAGCGCTATTAACACACCTTATGCCGAACGCACCCCTTTCCTGCATCCGGACGGTAAGACGCTGTACTTCTCCTCGGACGGGCATCCGGGCATGGGAAGGCTCGACGTCTTCAAGTCAATAAGACTCTCGGACACCTCGTGGGCGTTATGGAGCGAGCCTCGAAACCTCGGAAAGGAGGTGAACACCGCAGGCGACGACATAGGCTACAACATCTCGACGTCCGGTGAGCGCGCCTACTTTTCCGCATACGGCGAGAAGGCCGGATACGGCGCCTACGACATATATTCGATTACGCTTCCGGGCCAAGCAAGACCGAAAGCAGTAGCCACATTCAGGGGGAGGGTTAAGGACGAGAAAGGAAGGCTGCTCGAAGCGGCAATCAAGTGGGAGAACCTTGCCACAGGCGGGAACGCCGGCGAGCTCAAGAGCGACCCGAAGGACGGCGCCTACTTTATAGCCCTGCCCCTTGGAGCCAACTACGGCTACTACGCGGAGAAGGAGGGCTACTACCCGATATCGAAGAGCATTGACCTTTCCAATACAGTGGAGCCCGTTGAGATTGAGGAGGATATTATCCTCGTATCCATAAAGCAGGCGGTGGAGGCCGGCACCCCCGTGCGAATAAACAACATATTCTTCGACTTCGACCAGTACACGCTCAAGCCGGAGTCCTACCCTGAACTTAAGAGACTCGCCCAGCTTCTCGATGAGAATAAGGGGCTTGTTGTGGAGATTGCCGGTCACACGGACGACGTGGGTTCGGATGCTTACAATATGGAGCTTTCACTTAAGCGAGCAAGGGCTGTGGCGGCCTATCTCGCGGCCCAGGGCTGTCCTGAGGAGAATCTTGTTCCCAAGGGATACGGAAAGTCCAAGCCCCTGACCACTAACGAGACAGAGGAGGGCAGGGCCGAAAACCGCAGGGTCGAGTTCAAGTTCGTAAAACAACCGGACTGAAGCCCTAAGGCTTAGTCTGAACATTAAGGAGGAGCAATGCTCAAAACGAAGAGTATTATGGCGACGCTTTGCGCCATTGTGGTGACTGCAGGAAGCCTTTATTCCCAGACAACCTGGATACGGCAGTACGGGATGATTGGAAGCGACAGGGTCTATTCGCTCGACCTGGCAAAGGATGGAAGCTACATCTGCGCAGGCAGAAGCACGTCGTTCAGCGACTGGAGCTACGAGGACGCATACCTTTTAAGGGTGGACTTCTCGGGCGACACGCTGTGGACCAAACACCCGGGCGGAGAGTACGACGAGCGCTTCTACTCGGTGAGGACATGCCAGGACACGGGCTACATCTGCGCAGGCTACACCGAGGGCACCGATACCCTTAACCTCAACGGCTACGTGGTTAAGTTCAATCAGGACGGAGAAGTGGAATGGGAGCGCTCATACGGCGGAGCGTCGAGCGATACATTTTTCTCGGTATGCGAGCTTTCCACAGGAGGATTTGCCGCGGCAGGCAACACTGCCTCGTACGGGGCGGGCGGAACCGATATCTGGCTTCTCAGGTTTGAGCCTGACGGCGACACGCTCTGGACCCGGACCTTCGGCGGCCCGACGGAGGACCTGGGCTACGCAATATGCGAGACCGCAGACAAGGGGCTCCTTATCGCCGGATCAAGGGTTCCATTGGATACGAACGAAAACCAGCTCTATCTTCTGAAGGTGGATTCAGCAGGCGCCGTGCTATGGGAGAAGGAGTACGGCGGCGAGTGGGACGAATTTGGCTACTGCATCTGGCCCAACGCGGACGGAAGTTTCGCAATTACGGGTACTACGTGGTCGCAGGGCAGCGGCAAAGCAGATGTATGGCTTCTAAAGATAGGCGCTTCGGGCGATACGCTCTGGACCCGGACTTACGGCGGAACCGATAAGGACGAGGGCTACTCTGTAGCGGGGTGCACTGACGGAGGCTACATAATATCGGGCTACACCATGTCGTACGGCGCAGGCTACGAGGATTTTTACGTTATACGGACAGATGCATTGGGCGATACGCTCTGGACGCGGACGTTCGGAGGCGAAGGCGCCGACCTTGCATACGGCGCGCGCCAGGCTGTGGACGCAGGCTTCATGATTGCGGGCAGAACGCGCTCGTTCGGGCTTGCGCGCTGCGACGTGTACCTCGTGAAGACGGATGCGGACGGCAATGTTGCAGGAATCTCTGAAAACCCTATACCCGAAACACCGCTTTCCTTCGAGTTAAACCAGGCAACCATCCGTTTCGCACTACCCTATGCCACCAACGTGAGTCTTAAGGTATACGACATATCGGGCAGACTGGTCACAAAGCTCCAGGAAGGCAAAGTAGAAGCAGGCGTTCACAGCGTGCGCTGGAACGGCAATG
>JAAYVC010000061.1 GCA_012517375.1 bacterium
CTTGTTTTCGCTGCTCAGCATACAGATTGGATTGACTTCGAACGCTCCGCCATCCAAATGTCTGAGATATACGTGCCTATAAGGAACATCGCAGCCATATTATGACAAATAGGTTTACTGAGGAAAGACTGACGCCAGCTTAGCGAAAGCCTACCTGCTTGCACTTGACTTCACATAAAGGTACTTATAATCCCCGTCATGGCGAAGCTGAGTCTGAAAGCTAAATCATACGGAGGGGGGGTAACCGCGTATTCGTTTCGGAAGGCAATGCAAAGGATTTTGTATGGTTATAGAGAAGCAAACAAGCGACTCAACGCGGGCGACAGGGAAGCCGCCCCCGTATCGCAGCAAAGCCAAGGGGCTTGAAAAATCTTTAAAAAACGTATAATTATGTGTAGGAGGAAAGATGCGTAATCGTTGGGCTGTTTTATTTAGCAACATGAAAAGCGGCCAAGCCGGCGCTCGAATAACACTACTCTCTATGGCGTTGCCTTGTCTTTTGACGGCAGGTTTTTTTGAATTCGAATTCTCTCCCGCCTGGAGGGCTGAATACCCTGGGGTACTTGCCCGTGATCTGGATGCAGACGGCGTCGACGAACTCGTGATGTCCCGCAAAAACAATGATACCGATCTTTGGGGTGTGTCTTGCACCGATATAACCGGCGGAGCAAGATGGCAGTACTGGCCACAACAGAGAACTGAAGCGGTAGATGCTGTAGATATTGACAGCGACGGAGAACTCGAAGTCATAGCAAGGGAAAGAGCGGGTGATAGCGCGTTTCTTCTTATTTTTACGAAAGACGGCCGTTTGGAAGAGCGAATGAAAGTCCTTAGGGGAACCGATATCAACGACTCCGGCGACTGGGACGGTTTTTTTGGATTCAAGGGTGCGGTTGACCTCAACGGCGACGGAAAAAAGGAACTGTTCCTTTCGGCAGGGACCAGCTTTGATCTCGAGCCAAGAGGTGTCTTCGTCATTGATCCATCCTCGGGCAAGGAGTTGTGGCATTACTGGGTGGGTTTCTATCCCAGTGATATCAAGTTCGATGACCTTGATGCGGACGGTGATTTGGAGATAGTCATGGGTGGGGCCTCCCCTGCAAACGGCGGTCAAATGAATGGGACTGACGATATCCATACCTACGTTTTTGTTCTCGATCATCAGGGGCGGCACCTCTGGAGTAAACAAATCGGCGGAGTTTTTTCAAGAACCGGGATCGAGATTGCCGATTTCAACAAGGACGGCAAAAAGGAGATTGTTGTCATTGAGACGACCGACAATGGAGATTTTTACGGTCAGGACAGGATTTTTATTTTGGATGGGGCTACTGGTGATCAGGAGAAGGTAGTCAAAAAAGGTCATACTTATAAGGGCAGTCTGCTTTGCGATATTAACAAAGACGGTGTTCCTGAGATTGTGGTCGGAAACACTGACGGCGTTCTGCGTGCCTATGACAGAAACCTTAAGGAGGTAGCACGTTTCAAATACGGAACAGGCATAAAGGCCTGTGATTCAGGTGATATTGATGATGACGGGCGACCGGAGATTATAGCCGCAAGTCAGGACGGGAAACTTCACATCTTGAACGCGAGTCTTAGTCCGATGGGTTCATTTGAGGTTGGTGGTGGGTATGAAGTCGGTGGAGAGATAGTTAGTGACAAGGGGAAATTCAAAGAAGTTCTGTTCTTTGCCAATCAGCCTGATGGCGAAGTCGAATACTATCTTTTGAAAATGTCGAAGAAGCTATCCAATCAGGCAATTATCCTCATTATTGTCAGTTCGCTGGTCCTGGCTTTATTCGTAACAGGTGGTCTTATTATTCCCGTTCTCTACAGGAGGAACAAGCTTTTTCGAAAAACCCTCGATAAATCATCTTCCGGCATAATTCTTTTATCCAACAAAGGTCTTATAAGAATCTTCAATAAAACGGCAAGAGATATATTTGGGATAACAAAAGAAATAACTCTCAAACGTCATTTCAAGGTTTTGGACATTGATGCGAATATGGAAACTCTCCGGAGATCAATCCTTGAGTCCATCTGTCTTGAAGAACCAAGAAGGGTCACCATCACCGTTGACCAAGGGGAAAAGGAGCGCCTTGTTGAAGTTCAGACCTTCAAGACGGGAACAAAAATTTGGCTTGTCAGTCTTTCAGATGTAACCGAGCAGGAGTACGGGCGGCGTGTAGCGACACTCATGCCTGTTGCTCAGCAGCTCGCGCACGGAATCAAAAACCCATTAAATAACATCAAGTTGGCGCTCGGCCGGTTGCAAAAATTTATCGCAACCAGCAAGGAAAGACAAGACGAAGCGGCGAAATATTCTCTGATGGCGACTGAAGAAGCGGAGAGGCTTGTTAAGTTGACGAACGGATTTATGCGCTTCACAAAGCTTGAAATGCCGGAGTTCAAGTCTGTGGCGCTTGAACTTATCGTGAAAGAGGTAGTGGATCGTTTTAAACAAATGTTATCCTCAGGCATAGAGATAAGTGTCGTTACAGACAGAAATTTGCCAAAGCTTATGCTCGACAGGGCTCAGATTTCAATAGCCATAGATCACTTGGTCGATAACGCCATTGCCGCGATAACTGGCAAAGGCAAGGTAACTATTAAGGCTTCGCTTCGGGAGGAAGCGCTTGAATCCGGGAAAACCAAGGGGGTCGAGATAAGCGTTTCGGACACCGGCGCGGGCATTCCTCTGAAATACAAAAACAGGATATTCGAGCCTTACTTCAGTCTTAAGGAGGGAGGGACAGGCCTAGGATTATGCATGGTTAAAAAACTCATAGAAAATCACAACGGCACCGTCAATTTTAACAGCGAAGAGGGGCAGGGTACTACATTCACAATAAGGCTACCGCTTTAAAGGAGGACGATTGAGAAAATCAAGGATTTTAATTGTGGATGACAATACAAATACCAGGACCCTTTTTTCAGAAATCCTTGCCGAAGAGGGGTATCTTACGGTGTGTACAAAGGACGGGGAGGAGGCGCTTGATGCCCTGACACTCAAGGAGACCGATCTGGTGCTTCTCGATCTCAAGCTTCCGGGAATAGATGGTATCCAGGTACTTGAAAGAATTCGCGAGACGAATCAAAACATGTCGGTAATTATGATCTCGGGGGAAGGGGATATTGAATCGGCGGTCAAGGTCTTGAAGCTTGGTGCTTATGATTTTCTCGAAAAACCCATAGTTACTGAACGCCTTATTGTATCGGTACGAAATGCGTTGTTAAATGCCGGTCTTCAAGGAAAACTTGAAAGACTGGAAGAAGAGATGGGTTATCGTTATCGAATGGTAGGAAATTCACCTGCCATGTCAAGATTACGAGAACTAATCGTTCAAGCGTCATCAAACAATGCACACGTGCTAATCACGGGTGAGACCGGATCAGGTAAGGAACTTGTAGCCAGAGCAATTCACAGTCGCAGTAACCGTTCGCTTGAGTCATTTGTGAAGCTTAACTGCGCCGCAATACCTTCGGAATTGTTTGAAAGCGAGCTTTTCGGATACTCTAAGGGCGCCTTTACGGGCGCAGTAAAGGACAAAAAAGGTCGCATAGAGGCAGCAGACGGCGGTACTATTTTTTTTGATGAGATAGGTGAGCTTTCTATTCAGGCCCAGGCCAAGCTTCTGCAATTTTTGGACAGTCAAACCATAGAAAGGCTTGGTGAAACCATATCCCGTGAAATAGATGTAAGGGTTATTGCAGCCACCAATAGAGAGTTGGTGGCGGAAGTACACAAGAAAAGATTTCGCGAGGATCTTTACTACCGCCTTAACGTAATAGATATCCAGGTTCCTGCACTGCGTGAACACCGGGAAGACATCCGGGCGCTCGCCGAATACTTCGTTGAGTGTTTTTGTGCAAAACTCGGCGTTCCGAAGAAAACGTTAAAAAAAGATGCGATAAAAAAGCTTACCGACTACCCTTGGTATGGTAATATTCGTCAGCTCCGCAATATTATTGAAAAAACAGTTTCGATGTCGAATAAGCCAGTTATTTATGCTGAAGATCTGCCCCTTCTTTCGGAAAACGACAACGATTTGTCGCTAAATGAGGATATAACTTTATACAAGGCTAGACAAGATTTTGAACGGCGGTTGATAATGAAGGTTTTGGAATACGAAAAATGGAATGTATCGACGACCGCAAAAAGATTAGGAATAGATAGAACTAATCTGTACCGAAAGATAAGGACTATGAAAATTAAGAAGCCTTAGAGGATCGTTACAGGATTAGTCGATAAAAACCCAGGGTGACAAGTACGATAATGATCATTGTCGTGATGTTTTGGATTACCAAAAGTATGAGTTTTTTTCTTTTTAGCCGAAGTTATCTATTCGTGAGTTCAACAACTAAATACGTGCAAATTTACCTGAACACAGTCGCTGTATGCTACCTTCTAGTCCATTGGCTGATTACGCGAGGGATTTCTACTCTCCGCTCTCGTCAACTAAAGCTAACCAATACCCGCATACGGAAAGGAAGCTCACTTTCCTACACGTCTACTAGGCAAACTGTGCCAAATTTTTGTGAACTCGGTGAATTTCGTGAAACAGGTGAACCATATAAAAACAATACACCATCTCACCAAGTTCAATCAACACGCTGGTTTTCGCTTAAATCGACTTATCTCAATACTTGCGGGAAAAGTACAAAAAAAAGCCCGGGGCGGATTGCAAAGCAGATGCTCTCCCAGCTGAGCTACGTCCCCGTTACGAACAATGAATTATAAATATACATAACTCAGTGTCAACGGCAAAGCCTGGTTTGACAGTTATTGATGTTTGCGTAGAATAATATTTCTAATTGCAAATGGAGGCAAGATGATTCTTAAATTTGCATTAATAACGCTACTTCTGGGTCAGGCTCCACCCCAGGCCGATCCTGGAAAAACACAACCGCCGGCAGCCCAGGTTCAAAGCGGTTCTGCAACTCAATCTCAACCGCAGGCCGAACCTCAAAAGACTACACAGCCTCAGGCCGGACAGCAGCAGCAGGGCCAGCAAAAGCCCGGCTCACCATGGCTAACATGGGTATTGCTTCTGGGAATCCTTGTGGTCTTCTACCTGATAATGTTTATCCCTCAACGCAGACGCCAGAAAAAACACAAGGAGATGCTCAATGCGCTCCAGCGCGGAGATATGGTAATGACCTCAAGCGGCATACATGGAACCATTGTGAAAGTCAAGGAAGAAACAATCATCATTAAATCCGGCGACAAAACAGAACTGGAAATAGACAAATCCGCCATCTCCGGAAAAAAATAAACTGAAGATTCTCTATCTAGGCACCGCCGCCATCGGGATACCCCTTTTGCGGCGGTGTGTTTCGATTGGCGAAGTCGAGGGCGTTATTACGGCTCCAGATAAGCCGCAAGGAAGAGGACTCAAACTAAAACCCTCTCCTATCAAAGTGGAGGCAGAGAACTTAGGGATTGAAGTTTTCCAGCCCCAGGATGTTAACTCAGAATCCACGGTAGAATGGTGCAAAAAAAAGGGCGCCGATTTCTTAGTACTTTTCGCTTACGGCCAGATACTCTCTGCGGAGATTCTGAGCATCTCTCGCTGGGCAATAAACGTACATCCCTCACTTCTTCCACGTTACAGGGGAGCCGCACCCCTTGAGCGTGCGATAATGTCAGGCGAAACCGAAACAGGTGTAACAATCATCCAGATGTCTGAAAAAGTTGATGCGGGCGGAATCTTAATCCAGGAGAGTCTTCCGATAGAAGTTGACGAAACCTGCGGAGAGTTATCGGAACACGTATCTCGATTGGTTCCTTTTCTTGTCGAAAAAACAATCACCGGTCTGCTCGAAGGGACCATAAATCCGAAACCTCAATCCTTCGAAGGTGTTTCTAATGCTCCTAAAATACGTAATTGTGAACGCTTAATCAACTGGGAGAACCCCTCATGGATGGTTCATAACCTTATACGAGCGCTTTCTCCTTCGCCTCTGGCTTTTACAACTTTCAGGGGAAGGAGGATCGAAATAGTGCATTCAAGATTGGCTGATAGAGAGGGATCCGGCAGACCTGGAGCACTCATTCATTCTCGGGGAAGCCTGCTGGTTCAGTGCGGGATTGGACTCGTGGAGTTAACCGAGGTCAAACCTGAAGGAAAAAGGGCAATGCCTGCCTCAGCTTTTACTAACGGCTATCGTCCCCGCAAAGAAGAGATACTTGGTAATTGACGTTTTTTATAGTACTTAAAAGTTGATTCGATAAAAAAACAGCAAAACCGACCTATAGTCGGTTTTGCTCAAATTGTCCCGTTTAGAAACCGTAAAATATAACGGTTTCTACATGCGGAGTCGGATCGTCTATAATTAAGACGTACAGGAAAGGACAAATGTTGCCTGGAATTGTTCTAATTAAGTGGATATTTTGTAGAAACTTTCGGACAGAAATACGGCTAATCCTCCTCGGAATCACGCTTTGAGAGATAGACTATATCTTCGTGCTCAACGTAGCCGAGCTTTTTCGCAAGTGCGCGACTTGCAAGGTTTGAACGATGAATCAAAAGGCCGATAACCTTTATGCCCTTCTGGTGCAGAACGTTTTCGGCGGCAAGGGTGAGGGCGGCGGCAACCCCTCTGCCCCTGAACTCGGGATCGACTGCTACCCGGTTGAGACAGCCCTTGCGTCCGTCGCTTGAGGCAATGATAACACCAGCAAGCCTGCCGTCTATCTCGGCTCCGATAAAGAATTCAGGGTCATTTTTCATTTGCTCTAGAAGGGCCTGACGCGATTCGCGTCCATTTTCCTTTATTGGAAGACCGGCTTTGTGCCAAAGACTAACTATTTCCTCATACTCATCGAGTCTTAGTGGTCTTATTTTTACTCCTGACATACGAATAATTTAGTAAAAACAAGCCCCTTGTCAAGGGTCTTGTTCACTCATAGATTTAAATTTGAGACATACCGCCTACGGGCTGATATTTATCAAATATTCGAAGCAGTATAGCTTTTTGAGTTTCCATTCTGTTGTCTATTCCTTTTGCCTGCGGGTGATCTTCTATTCAACCCAGCATGCAAACTTAAGCCTCTCTGATGTTCAGGCATGCCGCATGAAAAGAAGAAGGTCAGGGGGTAAGCGCCGCTTCTTTTCAAGAAAACCTGGCTTCGGGCATCTGCATACTTCGCCCTGAGGCGAACTACACGATAGTCATCAAAAAGGCTGTGTTGCTGAAGTTAGATTTTAGCTTGCGTAAGAGTAATTCAGTCTCTCGCATTCTTTCAAAACGAAGAACTCTCTAACAGTCGGCGGTAAACCGTTTATGCTAGCCCTCACGTGCATCTTACAGGAATTATCGCTCTCATACTTACCGAAAACACGAACATCGTTAAAAATCGTTGACTGGCCTTTCAACAAAGCAAACCTTGCGACAGCAACACTGCTCTCCGGAAGATAATTGTATAACCAGCTTTTCACATCTATTTTCAAGCCGGTCTCTTCCTCAAAGAGTCTCTTTGCAACTTCTCCCATCGCTTCCTCTGGGGGTATATGATATGTTGAATTTACGCCTGTCATTTTGTCTCCTCATACGCTATATTGTAGAATAGGAAAGAATGGTGTCAAGATAACGTATCTACGTCACTTTTCAGTTAATACTTACAAAAGCACTATCTAACGATGACACTATTTGTAGTATCTTTTGTTTTTTATGAACCGTTGATAACTTTAATTCAGTGTTTTTATTTAGCGCCCAGTATCCCTTCAAGAGCCTTGATGAACCGCTGATTCTGTTCAGGAGTCCCTATGGTAATCCGCAGCGCATCAGGCGTCTGGACTGGTCTGACGATTATACCTTGTTGTTCAAGGGCCTTCGCTATCGGCAACGCGTCCTGCTTAAAACGCGCGAAGATGAAGTTTCCATTAGGCGGAACGTATTCAATCCCCATCCGCTCGAATTCTTTCGTCAGATACACCTTTCCTTGTTCGTTAAGCGCCCGGCTTCCATCCCTGTGTTCGTCATCATCAAGGGCTGCAACCGCAGCCGCCTGTCCTGGCCTCGAGACGGAAAACGGTAATCGGACCTTGTTCAAACATTCAACAATTTCAGGTTTGCCGAATCCGTAGCCCACCCTCAATGCGGCAAGTCCATATATCTTAGAGAAGGTTCTCAAAACAAGCACGTTGCGACCGGAGTTAACGTAATTAATCGACTGTGGATAATCAAGGCTTCCAGCATACTCGTAATACGCCTCGTCAATAACTATAAGAACATGTTCCGGAACTCGCTCCACGAAAGCATCCAGCTCGCCTGCTGAGATAACCGAACCCAAGGGATTATTTGGATTATCGAGGAATATAATTCTTGTCTTTTCTGACACTGCTTTGAGCATGGCTTCAAGGTCGTGCTTGAAGTTTTTGGTCGGTATCTTTACCGGTTGCGCGCCTGAGATGTGAGCGGCTATCGGATACATCACGAAACTGACATCGCTCATTATTATTTCAGTCCCAGGCTCAGCATAGACAAGAGCAGCATTAAGGATAATCTCCACCGAACCGTTACCTATGGTGATAGACCTTGCTGAAATCTCGTGGACTTTCGCAAGGCGATTGATGAGCGCATAGCAGGTATTATCCGGATATAGGTGCGTTTCGTTTAGCGATTGAGAAAGTGCTGCCAATGCCCTAGGCGAGGCGCCCAAAGGATTTTCGTTCGATGCAAGCTTTATGATTTCGCCCGTAATCCCGTACTCCCGTGCAAGTTCTTCGACAGGCTTGCCCGGTTTGTAAGGCTCGATTTTTTGAAGCGATGTGCGCGTCTTGAGCACTGAAACCTCCGGCAGTTTATGAAATTTCCTAGACTATACATTCTTGAAGACGCGTGTCAAGCGGAATCAGTCTTGAATTTTCCAGTCAAGCCCGGATTGGTGATTCAGGTCAATTTTTGAGGTCCGAATTAATACACCCCAACGGGGTGCGCAGCACCCCGTTGGGGACCCCGAATCAAGTCAGATTTAACTCTTTGAGGTCAGGAATCATGGTCAAAACGTGGACAAAAGCTGGTCAGAAGATGGTCAAAAGCTGGACAAGTAGCGGCTGGAAGCCGCATTGGCCGA
>JAAYVC010000062.1 GCA_012517375.1 bacterium
CTATACGTGCACAGCAGCCTGGGATACAGGAGTCCGGAGGAGTTCGAGGCCCTTTACTCCCAGCAAGTTCTTAAGGAAGCAATGTGAAATCTCTAAACTCATTTTACCTCAAATCTGTCTTGACAAATGGGTCGCACTACAATTATCGAGCAGAAGGCACTGCCCAGATCGCTTTCTTGGAACTCTTCCATTTCAAGATGCTCAAGAAGAAATCGGAGATATTGAATCCAATCCGTTGGTTTTTTGCATTATGGAAAATCCTTAAGGGTAGACGATTATTACATCTGACTGAAGAAATGTTTTCCCAACTTAAGAGGTCCGATTTCCCAAGCGTGGGTCTGGATTACGGATCCGGCAAGCATCAATCAAAGGACCCTCGGTGGATAATATACTTTTACCTTGGGGATATATTCCATAGTGTTGCTAGATTTATTCTTTTTCTCTTCGGTTTGAAATCAACTCTGGCAAGACCTCTACTCGTGAAAGCTGAGACTTACTATAATAAAGCAATGGAGGTAAGAGGTGATTCTGGAACTCATGATTTCTATCGTCTCAGATTGGTTGAAGTTCAACTTTTCCTTAAGCGAAGTCTAGATTTAGATTATCTCGAGAAAAGGGTTAGGCTTTCTCATGAGAACTACCGTAGATTGAGCAATGATCAACAAATCGGTTACACAAACATAGTCTTGGCCCTGATTGAGTTCAAGAAAAATGGGAATAAAGAAAAGATGAAACAATTACTTGCCGATGCAAAGGAAACCTTCGAAAATTCCAAATCATCTAGAGCTGTCAATCTAGTTAAGTGGTTCAAACGAATGCTGGATGTCTGACAATTTTCCATAGGAGGGGTTGACCTATGCTTAATCACATAATGCTTAAGTTCTCTTAGCTAGCCTCTGATATTATCACTATTCTTGAACCCGACCAACTAAACCATGAGAGACGTTTGACATACTCAATTTCACTAGTCTTGTTTCGCGGCGAGAGTGGAATCGTTATTCAACTGTAATCAAAGAGCATAACCACTAGCTTTGATCTAAACTCTTGACTGAGAAGACTTCAAAAGAAACAACTTGATTTTCCTTTCCTACAAATTCTCTAGGCGAATTGTGCCATTTTTGTGCCACCTTTCTGTTCTACTCTGTGAAATCGGTGTAATCCATGAACTGCATGAAAAGGATAGACTTACCCTCTAAGTCCATTAAACACGCTGGTTGTTTGTAAGTCGACCTGTCTCAAAGCTTACGGGAAAGTAGCCAAAATACTCAGGAAAGAATTACGAAAGCGTTGCTCTACCACTGAGCTACGTCGGCAACGATATCTGAATTTTATTACGTAATAGGGGAATGTCAACAATGGTCTGTATTGTTCTTGCGGCATGATGAGGCTGCGACCAGTTTTATTCGGGTATACCTTCTTCGGGCTTTATAATATCCCTGCCCAAGGCAAATGCCAAGGATAAGTGAAGGGTATTGCACTTTTCTCCGGGAGCCAACATGTTGCGATTCTCTAGAAGAACCTGAAAAGTACGATTAAGGATTAATCTGGCCTCAATTCGTAAAGTCGGGCTGAATGTTTGATTTCTTATAAACGTAATATCCACCGGGCTGAATCCGCAAACGAGGTCCAGTCTCGGGACGTAACTGTCGCCAAACTCTAAACCACCGTTAAAAAGACGCGCGCGTGAAGGCCCTAATATATAAGAGACGCCCACCTGAGGCATCAACAACTCTGAAAATAAGAAATAATAATGGCGCCCCGGAGCTGACGAAAATCCTCTTTCCATTCGAAAAAGCTCAACCCCGGCTGCGAAAGCAAGCTTCTTGCCCCAATAGCATCTTAATTGCCCCAAAGAGAGACCGAAATCCGGTCGCATGAAGAGACCCATTTTATCTACATCAGAGAAATTCCAAGCGTAACCCACGCCTGCCTGCACGCTGCCGTAATCGACAGAAACTATATCCGGCTTGGGTATGCCGGAAATAAGCACAAGGATAAGAAAGCTAATCATCAATCATCCAGACTTTGCAGTTGAGCAGGGAAATTCCTTTTGCCCCTGAATATCCGGCGACAAGCAGCTACCCGATTCCGATATATATTTATGAGATGGAACTTCCCTGCCTTTATCATCTCCATGTGTATATATTAAGCGGGAATAATTACCTGTCAAGCCGGTCGTCTGCTTGGTCTCGATGAATGCGGGGATTGAGAACTGTATTAAAAGCTCAGGGGCGGGCTTTGCCCGCCCCTTTATTGTTGCGCCAAGGTCTAAAGAAGTACTTTATTTCACGTTTTAACTTGAGGATGGAGTCTGGTCCATTCCTCAAGAAGCTCCTCCTCCCTTTCAAGACTGATGCCGGCTCTGAGAACGGTACTGGACGGTCTTTTTGAATGCCATTCGAGCGTATCCGCTATTGTACGCTCAAGCGGCCTGAATTTCAAGCCCTCACCGAGAGCCTTTCGTATGTTGAAACTCGACATGCCTGCACCATCGTCCCCGGGCAGCCACAGGGGCAGTCCTTCCCACGGCTGCACGTCCCTTTCTAAAAGAAACTCTGCGGCCACCCACAAAAGCTCGGCATTACTTGACGACACCTTCACGCACGCATCCAGAAACTCCTTCATGCTGAGCGTGTAGTCCGGACCGTCGGCGTTGTATATGCCTCTCTGATTGCGCTCTACCATAGAGATAATCCATTCCGAAAGGTCGCGTACGTCTATGAACATAACTCCGAGGTCCTGTGGTTCGGGCGCCAGAACCCTTGTTTGTTTCGAGATGCGGGCCGGCCAGTATGTAAAGCGGTCGGTTGGGTCATGCGGTCCCACTATGAGTCCGGGTCTCGGAATGAACGCTCTATCAGGGAAAGCGTTCAAGACCTCTTTTTCGCAAAGAACTTTAAGGGCACCATAGTTTTCACCCGTAACACCCGTAACACCCGTAACATCCGTAACCTGTTCTACCGTTTCATCTGGAATTGCGGCTAGAGCCGACCGCTCGTCCATGTTCTTGCGGCTCATATCGGCGTATACGGAGAGGGTGGATATGAATACGTACAATGAGACCGAGTCGTGCAGCGCCTCGCAGGACTTTTTTACGCTACGGGGCACGTACCCGCATGTGTCTATGACGGCGTCCCATGTGCGGCTCCGGAGAGGGGAGAGATCGACCGTACGGTCGCCCTTTATTTTTTCTACCTTGGGAAAAAGGTCGGGGTTGTGCTGACCGCGGTTGAAGAGCGTCACCTCGTGCCCGCGCTCAAGCGCCGCATCCACGATGTGCCGGCCAAGAAACACGGTTCCGCCGATAACGAGAATCTTCATTTAGTGATTATGTTATTTTTTTAGTTTATGTCAAGCGTTAAATAAAAAAAATTGTGACTTGTCAAGGGCCTTTAATCTGGCTCTGCTTCAATGTACAGTAGTCGTTTTGCGTGATTGAATCCAGAGAGTGCCTGTTACATATACGTTGCCCTTAGCGTCAACCGCTATGTTCACCGCCCAGTCGAATTTGCTTACTTGATCGATATAAAGAGCCACTCCTCCTTCACCTGCGCGAAGGCTACGAGCGGGATGATTGAGGTTATTATTGCAAGGATGCTTGTTCTTTTCACCTGTTCCTCCTTTTAAAACCCATACCGGGTTATTTAACGCTTGAGTGTAGCAAAAAAGCAATAAGCGTTAACAAGGTTCCCAATAAAAATTGCGGAGCAATTTTTATTGGGTCACAATTACCATCGGCCGCGTAACGCCTGCGCGAATCTGAGTGCGCGCCGAAACGCTTGCCTGCTTGCCTTCGGCTTTCTCGAAGAACTTTGCATACTTGGCATTCATGTCTATGCGTCCGAATCCTTCTGTCAGGATAAGGGCAAAGGGAACCTGCTCGTCGCCCGTTAGAGCGACGCCCATCTCCGAGCCGTAAAACCGCACCCAGTCCTGGTTGTCGAGCGAGGGCGCGATGACGCCTGCAACCTCGACCTCTGCGGCTTTGCGGAGGAAAGTCTCGTCTATGTGTTTGAGGGAGACGACAACGGCGCTTTTATGCGAACGCTCGAGTGCCGACGGGACCTTAAGGATGGAGAGCCGACCGGAGGCTTCGCGCCCGAATCCGATTATTGCGTAAAGTATTGTCCCAGAACCTTTTATCTGAACGCCTGAGCCGGGTCTTACCTTTGATATCTTCCCTGCTACGAACGACTTAGTTGAAATAGGTGCAAGATCGTACTGGATTGTTACCGTGCCTTTCTGGGTATCTATCTCTTTTACCGTTCCCGTGGCTGGCGACTTCACGAATACACCATTTGAGATATTCTTGGCAATAACGTTTTCCTTCTCGACAAAGTCGCCCAAAGAAACCTTAAGGTATGATTTTATGTGAGATGGGGACTCGCCAGTCGCCTTTGCAACGTCTACCACGTGCGGCTTGCCGTCGTAGTCCTGTATCTCGCGTAGGATGATTAGACCCGAAGGCTCCACTTGCGTTACAGTTCCACGAACGGGTGAGCGGAGAAAATAGGGAACGTGAAGGAGTTTGCCTTCGCCTTTAAATATTGGTTGTTCGTAGGTTACACGATCGCCCACCTTGACAAGGATGCCTTCGCGGACCTCCTCGTCGGTGATGTGGGTCGAGTAGCTTATCATGCGCCTGATATCGAGCAGGTAGAGCTTAGGCGGGCCGAAGCGGTTTTCGCCTATTACTGTATCCGGGGCGACCTTCTCGCCCGTGCGTACGAATATCTCGCCTTCATATGGCAGCTTACGCTCGATTGCGTATTCGCCCCTGACTATCTGTGATGCACCCTTCTGCACCTTCGTTTTGAAGGGTCCGGACGGAAAGAAGTCCCATATACCCTTGGAAGCAAGGGATGCATCTAACATCCCCTCGCCCCTGCCCCGGCAGTCGATGAGCACGCCGAGTTTGGTCTTAAGTCTCATGTTTCCGATTCTTGAGGCAAGGCAAACGTCCTTAGAAGCGGTGATCTCTAGCTCTCCCGGTCTGTCAAGATAGAGCACGTCGCCAGCTTTGAGTTCGTAGCGCTCACCGTCCCTGTCCGTTACTGTAAGTGCGACCTTGTTCGGTTTGAGCTTCCCAACAGGCGCAATCACGTAGCCTATCTCTTCAAGACATTCGCTCGAATAGAGGTCCAGGGCAAGGGTGGGCTCGAGTTTTGACAGGACGCCCAGATGGGGGCTCTTGAAGTTGCTGTCGAGCGCGAGCTTGGTAACACCCGAAGGCAGGAATCCTTCAGCCAGTATCCACAGAGCCTCATCTTTAGATTTTACGTGCGATAGTATGCCGCCAGCGCCCACGATCACATCAATATCCTTGGGCTGGAAGTATACCTGCTCCTTGAGAAAGAAAAGCTCCTCGAACGGATCTACGTCCTTGCGAAGCTTGCGCCTGTCCAGCCTGCCCATCTTTGCGAGCTTGAAGTTCATATCCTTGTGCTGCTTCCACGCGATACGGATCCCCTCTATTGCCGCCGCCTGTTCTACGAACCTTTCGCAGTCGTTTACCGGGACGTAGGTAGGATTTAAGGTCTTGTTCGTGATGTAGTTGCGTACATCGGTCTGGGTGTAGGAGGAGGGAAGGTGCTGCAATATCCGCTCGATTCCTGCCTCGGCAAGGATGTTGGATAAGGAGTAGCTTACGCCGATGTTTGCAGCAACCGTGCGGTGGTATTCTCCCATTATGTTGGAGAAGATATCGGTTGTTGCTCCGCCGATATCGACCGCCAGTATATTCTCGCTCTTCTTCTCAGCATAAAGCTTGAGTATTCGTTCGACGCCTGCAGGCGTAGGGATGATGTCTGAAGCAGCCCATTTTTTGAGACCTGCATAGCCGGGCGCGCGCTCCATCACGTTTTCCATGAACAGTTCGTGCACCTTGCGCTTCGCAGGCTCGGTGTTGAGTTCCTTCATGGAAGGTCGGATATTGGGGGTGACATAGACGTCGAAGCGCTCTGCAAGAACCTTGAGCACGAACTTCTGAGCCTGTACGTTTCCGCAGAAGACGAGCGGTATCTTCTCCGACTGCCTGAACTTGGGTTCCGGCTCTGCAAGCGTCAGTATCTCTGCAAGGCTTACGACGCCTGAGATAGCGCCGTTATCCACACCGCCCGCCATTAGTACGATATCGGGGTGAAGGTCGCGTATGAGCCGCATCTTCTCTACAAGAGGTATCAAATCGTCTATAGTGAGGGTCTTGAGAATGACCGCGCCCGCTCCGTAGGCGGTCATCTGAGCCGCCCTGCCAGTCTCGACAGCCGAAAGCCCGAACACGAGCATCTGAAGCCCGCCGCCTGCCGAGCTGGTGGTGAGATAAGGGTAGAGCATCTTGCCCTTTGAATCGAGGAGCTTGAGCTTCGCCGCCTTCTCGAGTTCCTTTATTGCCGATATGACGCCTATCTTCACGTCCTCAAACGGCTTCTCGACCGTTGTCGGAACCTCGTACTGGGCTCGAATGGTATACGCCTGGCCCTTCTTGCTGAGGAGAAGGGCTTTAGTCGTTGTCGAGCCCACGTCCGTTATTATTGTATGCTCACTTTTTTCTGATTTCATGCACCGCTCCTTTGGTCTTCGCGACCCATGATTCGACCTTGAGAGGTTTTGTTCACGCTATCCTCTGGATTACTCTACGCCAACATGGGTGCGTGTCAAGAGGCAACGACAGGCTGGATAGAACGGAATGTTTTTGGCGTAAAAAGACTTGACATGCGGTTTTTTCTATAATTATGTTGCCGAGGGCAAGACAGGATTGACAGGGTTCCTGAGAAATCATTGTAAAATAAACAAAGGAGAAACAATGGGCAGGAATAAAGCCCTCATCCTTGCCGCAGTAGTGATGGCGCTTGCGGCGGC
>JAAYVC010000063.1 GCA_012517375.1 bacterium
TCACAGGCCTGGTCTTTCATATCGCAGGCAAGAAGAGCAAGCGAAGCTGCCGAAGGGATTACTTCTTTGTCTTTAGCGGTCGCCAGTCTTGAGCCGAGGGACTGGGTTATCTCCGCTTCGTATCTTGCAAACCCTGGGCCGAAAACCTTAACCGTTTTACCTTCGTTCGCGAATTCGCCGAGAGACAGAGGCGCGATTACTGCTGGCCCGCCGAGTCTGGTTCTTCCCTTGTATAAGCCTGCAAAGAGTTCGCCCTTGTATGCGTCCATTACGGGGATTCGAAGCTCATCGTCCTTCTGCGTCTCCAGGCTTGCGTTCAACACATCGAGCGTCATTACCGGAATGATCTTCAATCCGCTGACTAAGGCGATTCCTTTTGCCATAAGCAGTCCTATCCTTAATGCGGTGAAGGAACCGGGTCCGATTGATACGGCTATTGATTCCGTATCTTCCATTTTTTTACCGCTTTTCTCCAATACTACTTTTACCATTCCGGCAAGCGCTTCGTTGTGGCTTGATTGAGTCTCTTTTGTTTCATCGGAAAGCAACACCCCATCTTCTGCAATCGCTACGCCTGTCCATCTGGAGGATGTTTCCAACGCGAGGATGACGCTCACTTCATTCGTTCCTCAATGGGGCCTTCAAACCGGAATTTTCGTCCGTTCTCTGCTTCAAACTCGATCATTATCAAACTGGTGCCAGAAGGCAGCCAGGGCGAACGGTCGGCCCATTCGACTATCATTATACCGGCCCTGGAGTATATTTCCTCAAGGTGCAATTCTTCTAGAGCCTTACCTTCAAGCCTGTAGAGATCGACGTGCTTTACTTCCGGGTCAGTATTGTAGGTTCTTACTATTATAAAGGAGGGACTCTGTACGCGTCCTTCGAAGCCGAGACCCTTGAGAATGCCCTGGATCAATGTTGTTTTGCCTGAGCCAAGTTCGCCTATCAGCGCCAGAATATCGCCTGGTTTTAGAAAACCTGAAATGCGCGTTCCTAACGACTTAGTCTCCTCGGCGCTCGTTGTCTCAAAACACTTCATTTTAACCTTGGTGTTCCTGTTTGTTAAGCCTGTAAAGGTGCCAGCATCCTTTTAGCGTGAGATCCCTGTCTATGATTCCGATAGCGGATGCAAGTGGAGCGAAACGTTCTGCAAGCCCTCCTGTGGCGACGAATGTGAAATCTATCTTGGTTTCCTTTCTTACGGCGGTCCTTGCCGCTTCAACTAATCCCAAAGTTAAAAGATAAGAGCCGGACTGCATGCATTCTTCGGTTGACCGGCCTACATAACGGGTTGGTTTTACAAGATCGACCTCGAAAAGCCTCGATGTTGACGAGACAAGATGCTGAAGGCTTGCTTCCAGACCTGGCGCGATAATGCCTCCAAGGAATTTGCCGTCTGCAGTGACAAAATCAATGGTCGTTGCCGTTCCGAAATCAACAACGGCTACATCTTTTCCGTACTCGAAAAATGCGGCTACGGCGTTGGCAATCCTGTCCGGGCCCAAGGTGGATATATTCCTGTAGCTCAACTCGATTCCCGTGGCTATGTAGGGAGTAACAACCAACGGGCTTCCAAGGTTCATTCTGTTCCGGAACATAGAAACGAATTTCGGCGTAAGCGAAGGAACAACAGAAGAGATTGCGGCGTCCCTTGGTTCTGATATGCCAAGGGTCTTTAAAAAAACATAGAGCTCATCCGGTGTTCTTTCTGGTTCAGTCGTAATTCTTGTAACCGAAACGATCTTCCCGTTTTCCGCTGCGGCGATTTTTGTCGCCGAATTTCCTACATCAACGAGAATTATCATAAGGCTCCTGTTATATGCATCAATGAAAGCTTAATGGTTTTGTTATCATCGGTTTCGACGACTCCGTTTCCGAATTCGTCTATATCCGACAGAATTCCTGGAACAATCTCCTTTCCATTGTGGTAGTTGATCTTCTGACGGTTCACAAGAAGTATATCTTTAATCCGGGAATAAAGACCTCTGAATTTTTGATTTTTTAAATCATAAAAACCCTCTAGCGTTGCGGCACCGAGGCGTAGCAGTATGTCTTCTATATCGAAGACTCTCCCTGTAATAAGAAAAAGCGATGTGGCCGGCATTAAGAATTCATCAGAAAGCCATTCCTGGTTTACATTTACGCCAACGCCTATGCCGGTTAAGGCTCCATTTTCCGTCCGCCATCCCTCGGCGAGTACGCCTGCAAGTTTTGCCCCTTTGGAAAGAATATCGTTCGGCCACTTCAAGTTAAGATTATTAGCAATATGCGAAAGCTCATCCAAAATGTAATATGCGCTTACAAGTGGGATAGCCCAGTCTTCTACTATTCTTTCGACTACAAGGGTAAAGTAGAGCCCGCCATCCTCCGAATGCCACGCCCTCCCCATTCTTCCTCTTCCTTTTGTCTGTCTTCCGGCACACACGAGATAGGGAGGAGGTAGTTTGATATTCCTGGCTGCATCCTGAGTTGATTCCAACTCATCTATGAAATCGACCAGAGAAAGCCCCAGCGCTCTTTTAATCCTTTCCGTATTCATCCTTGCTCAGTAATGACAAAGGCATGTAAAGGGAAACATAGGTATGGTTGTGCGGATGTTGAAAGGTCTCAACAGGGAAGTTGTTCATCTCGATGCCTTCCTTGATGGAAAGCATCATACCAGATTTAAGCCGCAGCTCAAGCGCAAACAGCAGACGTCTTTGTATGTATCCAGGGGGTCCCTTCCAGGGCTCGAGGATAGTCGTGTCGTTATTGTATCGGGTGCGTTTGGACTGCTGGTAGCCAGCCTCAAAAAGGAGAAAATCGGTTGCCTGCCAGCTTAAAAGCGTAGAGAGGATGTCGTAGTCGCTGTAGTATGTAACCGAATCCATTTTTCTTGAGACGTCCCAGAATCGGTATGCACCTCTTAATTCGAGTCTTGCCGTGGGCCAGAAAGATACGAATGGCTCCAACCACAGATAACGCAAGGTATCAAAAGTGACGAGGTTTTTACCGGGCCACGTTGTTTCTTCACGTTCGAGTCGCGCTTCAAATCTTGTACCCGCCCAAAACCCGTTGAAAGGTCTTAACTCGAGCCTGCCCCATGCACGGCTTCTATCATAAATCTTATCCCACACGTACTGCATGCTATCAGGCCAGTCAAGATACTGGTTAGCCTTGGTGCCTAACTCTCCGTGAAACCTTGCACGCAGCCATTCGAGTTCTCCCCGTGCGTCAATTTCAAACTTAAGCGGAATTCGGCGGAAGAGGTCGCGGTCAGGACCCGGCTTTGTATACATGAGACTGAATCCGTGGTCGAATCTCTGAGCGAGACAGTAAAAAGCCAGCCAGTTTCTGTCTTCTTGTCTGAACGATATGCCAGCTCCGGCTTCGTTGTAGTTCTTTTTATAGTAAGGCGTGATCACCAGATGAGTGTACAATGAAGGAATAACCATCATAGTTGGTTCGAACCGGTGTTCGGTAATCGTGTCGTCGTAGTTGCGCAGCATGTTAAACCTGTATCTCATACTGAATCTTTTGTTGAATTCCGCCTCCGCTTTAAGTTCATAAAGTTGATACCATCCTGAGAGATCTACACATCCCTGAGACGTGCGGAAGCCGTTTTTTGAGCTTTCGTATTGTTGCTCCCAGTAGTCTGAGAACTGAGCAATGAATGTGTTCATTCCGGCGTAAACATTAGTGTCGCCTGGTTGAGTATAGCCAAACAGTCCCCAAATAACTAAAAACATAGATGCAACTCTAACCGACGTAAGGGAAAAGTCAATACCGGCGAGCGAAACGCATCAAGGAACCATGCATATCAGTTCTCTCTGAAGCGCGGAATCGGAGGTTTTTTACATGAATATATGCTTCTTCTGCTCGGAGACGCCTTCCTCATCCTGAGTTGCACTTTTGGGAGTTTCTTACATGGTTGATTGCAGGGTAAAAAACATCTTTGAAGTCAGTTAAATAACATCCGACTCTTAAATTTATCCCAAGTGGTCGTTTTCCCGCAGAGAAGATTAAGACATTCTACCCTGATATATCATAGCAAGTCTACGTACTTTAGATTCTGAGAATCTTCGATTCCAGTGTTTTTGACTAAGTCGGAATTATTGTTCTTTGTTATTTTTTCTTCTTTGCCGAAGTCTGCTTGAATGATTCGTTCATCTCCTTGAGCCGCGATTCCACTTTAGCAAATACTGTCTTCGCGGGAACGCCGGTAAGAATCTCTATTCCTTCTTCAATACTTCCGACCGTCCATATGTGAAATTCGCCTTTGCGGACCGCATCAACGACCTCTTCTTTGAGCATGAGGTTTTCAAGATTACTTTCTGGAATCATGACACCCTGATTGCTTGTAAGACCTTTTGCCTTGCAAATGCCGAAGAAACCCTCAATTTTCTCGTTAGCGCCGCCGATAGGCTGAACTTTCCCTATCTGGTTTACTGAACCTGTTACCGCGATGCTCTGCGAGAGCGGGATTCCGGCAATGCTAGATATAATAGAATAGAGTTCGGCAGACGATGCGGAATCTCCTTCAACTTCATCATAAAGCTGTTCGAACGTCAAACTTGCCGATAAAGGCATAGGAAACGATTGAGCGAACTTTCCTCCAAGGTAGCCGGAAATTATCAATACTCCTTTATTGTGGATAGGTCCGCTCATTCTTGTCTCGCGCTCAATCTGCATAACTCCGGATTTTCCGAGCCAGGTACGGGCAGTTATTTTTACAGGCTTACCGAAAGAGTAGTCGCCGAGGGACATGACGGTTAGACCGTTTATCTCGCCTATCTTTTCGCCGTCTACGTCAATCAATATAGTCCCGCGGAGAATGAAATTCTCAAGTTTTTCTTCGTACATGCGGCTGCGATAAATCTTTTCGTCAAGCGCTTTCTTGACGTGTTTGGCTCTAACCACCGGTGAGTTTGCATCCATTGCCCAGAAGCTTGCCTCCGTGACTATATCTGAAATATGCAGAAAAAGGGTCGAAAGAAGTTTCTGATCTTCAGCCAGCCTTGAGCCGTATTCTACGATTCTTGCCACAGCGTTTCTGTCGAACGCCCTCAGCCCGTCCTGTCTGCAGCGGGCTGTGACGAACCTTGCATAAGCTGTTTCATTATCTGCGGTTCTGGGCATTGTTACGTCAAAGTCGGCCCTGACCTTGAAGAGTCTTCTGAAATCCTCGTCCAGTTCGTGAAGCATCCCGTATATCTGGGGCGAACCAATAAGAATGACCTTGAAATCAACAGGTATAGGTGATGGTCTCAGGGTCTCAATTATCGCGCCCCTTACCTTCTCAGAGATGTTTTCTATCTTCGCCTCTTTCGACAAAAGCGTTCTTTTAAGGGCTTCCCATGCAAAGGGGTCAGTCAGGAGCTCTCTTGCAGGTATTACAAGGTATCCGCCGTTAGCTTTATGAATCGAACCTGGTTTTATCTTCGAGAAATCCGTGACCATATTGCCGGCTACGTTGCGGTACTCAATCGCACCGAAGAGATTGTAGTAATTGGGGTTGTCCTCGAAGACGACCGGCGAGCCTTCCTTGCCTGAGTTATCGACAAATACGTTTACGCGATAACGCTCAAGAAGGCTCTTGAGACGGGCTTCCTGTTCAGCGTCCTCCTCGCGTTTCTTGAAAAGGTCTATATGCCTTACTATGTCGCGCTTAACCCAGTTAAGATACTTGCTCAGCCTTGTTTCGTCCTTGTGGCGCTCCATGAGCGGATCAAGCAGCTTTCCGAGTACGTAGTACGAGACCTTACGGTCGTAATCAAGGAGCGCTTCATTCTCATCATCCTCAACGCCTCTTACTTCTGAGAGTATTTCCTCTATCAGGTTGGTGAGTTCCTGTCCGGCCTGGCGTATCTTCTCCTGCTCATCCTCGGGAAGTGTCTGAAATTCCTGCTGCTCAAGCGGTTTACCGTCCTTCAGGGGGATAGGGAACAAACCCGTCGGCGCTCTCTGAATGGCGAAGCCGCGTTTCTGCGCCTCGACCGCGAGATTTTTGAAGAATTCCTCCTTTTTAGCCTCGAAATTCTTAACTACCTCCGCTCGCTGATTCGCGTAATCCTCGCTCGTAAATACATCCGGGATATCAGTTCTGCAAGCCTTGATGAAGTCGTCCATCGCCGATGCGAGCTGTTTTGCTATCCCTGTTTTCATGCCTATCGAAAGTGGTTCGCCGGGATTATCGAAGTTGTTGACGTATACCCAGTCGAGGGCATTCTTCTCCTCCTTTGCGCGGCGACGGACGAGAGACATGACGGTGGTCATTTTTCCGGTGCCGATAGGACCTGAAACATAGCAATTGTAACCATTTATACCGTGTGACAATGCGAAATTTAT
Source organism: bacterium (assembly GCA_012517375.1). NCBI lineage: Bacteria > bacterium. The sequence goes on from JAAYVC010000063.1 coordinate 6,331, forward strand.
GGCTCTTACACCCCTTTCCTGACCGATTGTACCTTCCAGCGGCTCGATTTCATCGGTTGTTTTGAAGCTGAATCTGGAAGGGTCCATGGTCATGGTAAGTTTTTCAGGTGCAAGTCTCTTTTGTTCCCTCATAGAAGGTTTCCCTTTTTTAAAAGGAGCAGACTCTTTTTTCATGATTGAGTATATGAAATCACGCCTGACTTGTCAAACAGGTAAAAAGTATGTATGAAAACAAAGGGCGTGTCTAAGGCACGCCCTTTGTAAATCTCTGA
>JAAYVC010000064.1 GCA_012517375.1 bacterium
AAGACGGATTCCCTGGGCGACAGCCTTTGGGCAAAGATTTACGACCCGACCTCGGTGTGGGACGCTGGCGCATCCTGCCACCAGACGCCTGACGGCGGTTACATAATCGCGGGCACCCAGGATTTCTCCATACAGCACACAGGCAAGATATGGCTCCTTAAAACCGACTCGGATGGCGAAATGCTCTGGGAGCGCACGTTTGAAGGCGATCCCGACGCACGCGGCGACTGCCTTGCCTTATGTTCTGACGGCGGCTTTGCCGTCACGGGGTTTATGAGCGTCAACGGCTCGCCCGACATCGTCCTCATCAAGACCGACTCACTCGGCTTTGTGGGAGTCGAGGAGTCTTCTTCAATACCCCCTCCTCCTCCCTTGTGGAACGTTGCCTCTGCGGTCGGTTCTGAGATTGTACTCAAGTACAAGTATCTTCCCCAAGGCTTTGCCCTGACCATCTACGACACGTCCGGCCGCAAGGTGGATGAAATCCGACCTGTTGGTCCATCGGGCGAGCTTCACTGGGGTAAGGGTCAAGTCCCCGGAGTCTACATCATCCGCGAACGGCAGGGTTCAAGGACGAAGGTTGTGCTGGTAAGATGAGCAAAAGCAAATCCTGGTTTGGATTTCTGCGAACTTTTTGCGTTAGCAAAAAGGAGCAAGAGAAGTTCGGGGTCTCATAAAAAAACGGAGCATTTTTATGGGGTGTATTTTACCTTGACATAGGGCGCGTTTGCAATAGAATTTATATGATATGGAAGACGAAAAACGCGCCCAGGCGGCAATAGGCTACATTCCGCCTTTATTCTGGATTCCGCTCTGGCTTGCGCAGGACGCGCCTTTGGCAAAGCATCACGGCAGGCAGGCGCTCGTTTTGTTTATAGCTACCGCCATCACATGGCTCGCATTTTTGATATTGCGCTTCCTTTTGGGCTGGATCGCGCCGTTCAAGTACTTCCTTCTGGTTTTTGAGGGCGCCCTTTACTTCATCTACCTTGCCTTAACTATATGGGGCATAGTGAAAGCGGCAAGGGGTGAAATGTGGCGCATCCCGATCCTCGGCGCATACTCCGACAGACTCAAAGTATAATTTACCCAAAAATAATTCTTCAGATTCTTTCGGGGACCCCCGTACAAATCCAGATGCATAGTTATCTTCATCGACTGGCTGAAGGTTTTCTTGCAGACGGTCTTGACAAACGCAGATGAGGTAAGTAGTCTTAAGTAAGACTTAAAGGAAAATGAGGTAATCCTTATGAAAAAAGTTCTGATTGCATGTCAGACGAGCGTTTTGTTGCACTTGATATCTTGTGTTACACCGTTTTACGGTACCGCAAGAGTCGAAAAGGGATTCCACATGGACGCTGGTGTTTCCGCCATGTCGTACATCGGGGCATACGGTGAATGGAATGCCCCTTCCGTGGGAGGGGTGGCAAGCATTGCTCCTTCATACGGATTCAATCCATATCTGCAGCTCGGAGGGAGATTGGGCTTAGGCTATGGCCAGACAGGTTTCATTGTCCACGATACCGCCGGCAATCCGCATAATCCGTGGGGGGTTTTTTCCCGATATTGCGCTTAACCTTCAAGCAGCCTTGCCTACCAAATCGATAACGCCTGCATTAAGAATCGAAGGAACTCTGCCCCGTATTCTTTCCGCGACATTTCTTTTGGGTATAGGTGAAAAGGAAAGAATTACTCTAGGTGTAAGGGGGGGACTAACTGGTTTTGATATCTTGGCTATTTTGCGACCTTTACCAAAGCTAGGTTTATTCATAGGGGTGAACCCCTTCTTTTTATTGAATACCCCTCGGCCTGTTGCTTCCTTAGGTATCGGTTATAAGTTTTTTTAAGACACTCTCAGAGCGGTTTCTGGTAGATGCGGTAGGTTTTTGTGCGCTTTGAGCCCCAGGACTCTATGATGCGGATGATGTCGACGTTATCCTCGAGTATCCAGCTGAACTCGCCGCCCTTGAACCCGTGCTTCTCTACGCCCTTGAATACGGAATAGTAGAGCAATGCGTCGAACCCGTACTTGCGGTACTTCGATAGAACACCGAGAATCAGTATTCTGATTCGATTGACCTTGTTCTGGTTGAATAAAACCTTGAGAAATCCGAACGGAAACATCTTTCCGTTGGCGAACCGGAGAATCTGGTTTGCATCCGGCACCGCGACCGCCATCGCAACAGGCTTGCCGTCGAGTTCTACAATAGGCACTATGTCGGGAACCGCTATAGGCTTAAGCTGCTTCACAATGTGTTCGAATTCCGCCTCCGTGAAAGGTACTGCGCCCCAGTTCTCCTTCCATGCCTCGTCGTGAACGATCTTCAAGAGCCTTGCTTCCTCGTCGAGCTTCTTCATGTTTATGGGCCGGACGTTAACCTTGTAACGCTTCTTTAATAGCCCGACTATTCTTTCGACCTTCTCGGGCATCCCGTCTTTTGTATACGCCTCGTAAGCGTAAACGTCCTTTATTTTTTTTAACCCCTCTCCCTCTAGTAACGCGGGATAGTATGCAAGTGTATATGGCATCATTACATAAGGGTCCTGGTCGAAACCGTCCACAAGAAGACCTATCTCCTCGTTTATGTTGGGATTCATAGGACCTCTGATATGTGTCATACCCTTCTCTCTGAGCCAATCGGACGCGCTTGCGATGAGCGCGTGCGCTACTTCCCGGTCATCAACGGATTCAAAGAATCCGAAGAAGCCGGTCTGCTCGTTGTAGAGCTTGTTGTGATTCCGGCATATGGTGGCGGCGATTCTGCCCGCGATTGCCCCATCCTTTTCGGCTATAAAGAGTTCCCGCTCGGCATGCTCCCAGAAAGGATTTTTCCCCGGCGTAAGCATAGCCTCCAGGTCCGATATCAAAGGCGGCACCCAGTGTCCGTTTCCTTTGTAGAGAGGCCATGTCAGTTGAACAAACTCCCTGAGTTCTTTGCGGGTCCTCACCTGCCGGACAGATATCAAAGAACCCCCGTTCTCTGTCCAACCTTCTCGAATATCTTAAGCGCTTCCTTGAGCTCCTCTTCGGTATGCGTGGCCATGTAGCTCGTACGAATTAAGGACTTTGACGGCGGCACTGCCGGAGGAATAACCGGGTTTACGAAGACGCCTGCGTTGTGAAGCTCCTGCCAGAAGTAGATGGTCTTCATGTCGTCGCCGAAGTGCAGTGGTATTACAGGTGTTTCGCTCGTGCCTATGTTGAACCCCATCTTAGGCAGCTCTGAAAGCATCATGCGGGCGTTTTTCCATAGTCGCTCGCGGCGTTCCGGCTCGGAAATCATTATTTCGAGAGACTTGAGCGCGGCTGCAGTCGAAGCAGGCGTGATGGAGGCGGAAAAAATGAGCGACCGGGCGTTGTGCCTGATGAACGTAATCACCCTCTTGTCGCCCGCCATGTAGCCTCCGAGCGATGCGAAGGATTTCGAGAAGGTTCCCATGATGAGGTCGACCTCGGACGAAAGACCGAAATGCTCGCAAACTCCTGCCCCGTTTTTTCCCATGACGCCTACCGAGTGCGCTTCGTCAACCAGAAGCCGGGCGTCGTACTTCTTGCAGACCCTGACGAGGTCGGGCAAGGGTGTTATGTCGCCTTCCATCGAGAAGATGCCGTCGACCACTACAAGCTTGCCCGAATCCTCGGGTAAGGATTCTATCACTCTGGAGAGTGATTCCATGTCGTTGTGTATAAAGCGCTTCATGGTTCCCAGGGACAGCATTGCGCCGTCGATGATGGATGCGTGGTCAAGCTTGTCTGTTATGACGAAGTCGCCCTTCTGCACGAGAGCGGAGATGGTTCCAAGGTTGGTCTGGTATCCTGTCGAGAAGCAGATGCAGTCCTCTTTATGGTTGAACTCGGCGAGCTTCTCCTCAAGTTCCAGATGGATGGCAAGTGTTCCGTTAAGGAAACGGGAGCCTGTACAGCTCGTGCCGTACTTCTCGGTAGCCTCTATTGCGGCTTCCTTGACCCGGGGGTCGGCGGTAAGCCCGAGATAGTTGTTTGAACCGAGCATAATCATCTTTTTTCCTTTGATGATTACGTCGTGGTCGGGCTGCGACCCTATAGGAAGAAAATATGGATACCATCCCTCATCCTTCGCTTTCGCGTAGATGGGGTAAAAATCTTCACACTTCTGGAACAGATCCAATAATGCCTCCGTAAGCTTTAATTCGAAAAATTTTACTCCCTATGCCCTGTTTGTCAACGTTTGTGATGCTTATTCAATTGATGATGATAAATCTCTTGAAACTGCTTCTTGCAGGATATGTAATCCGGACAGCGTAGACTCCTGAGGGAACCTTGCGTCCGAAGTCATCCCTTGCCTGCCAGGAAAGTTCGAAGTCGGGCGCCGCAACGTCGCCTGAAGTTATCTTTTGACCCGCGGTATTGAATATCTCGTAGTGAACGCTGCTCTCGCTCCAGCCGTTGGGGAAACGGATGAGCACGCTCCCGAAAGCGACCGAAGGTTCGCAGAATATCTGGCTTCGAAGCGTATCCTCGGGTGTTGTGTCCGGTCTCTCCGGTTTGTACAAGCTTACCGCATAGTATTTCGAATAGGCCGACCACGATGCCGCAGGATTGTACCAGGCGCGGCACGCAGAACCTGATGCCTCGTATAGAGCGAACGTACCGTAAGGCGGATTGGGTCCTGGGTCTGCAACGAGAACTATATGGTGCCCCAGGTAGGCGAGCGCGTCGCCCGGCTTAACCTGCGACTTCTCAATCTTGTAGGAGCGGCTGTACACTCCGTCCACATTCGTCCTCGGGATGCCCCATGTGCGGCAGACGAATGCGGAGCAGTCTATGCCCGCCGTCCAGTCAGGAGGGTAGATGCCGGTTGCCTCGCCGTAGTTGTAGTAGTGGCACATGTGGTTGCCTGCGCCAAGACTGTCGTCTTCAAGTTTGGAGATATAGCGGACGGTATCATCGTTTCCGCCGTAGGAGTAGGGAATGCCCTGATAGGTTTCGCCCGCTGTCCAGTCCGATGAGCGGTGCTCCTCGCAGCCGTGGGAGGCGAAGCCCCACCGGTAATATGCGGTATCCCAGTCCGAGGTGTTTGCGGAGTCTGCAAACCAGGTAAGGGATGCAAAACTCTCCGCCCTCTTGAGTATAAGCTCGCGGGAGGGCAGGACGCCCTGGGTCGATGTCAGGAGCGAGAGTAGTAGGATCAATACACTGCCCGCCATCTTAGTATCGCCGCCTTGCCGTCTTCGGTGGATGTAAAGGCGTAAACGTTGCCGAACTGGTCAATGGCGACGTTGCGCCAGCCTGTGTCGTAGCCGTAGAAGTTTAGAGGCATGGAGATGAAGGCAGGTTCCTCATCGGAGTCGGAGAGTGAGTATACGCTTCGCAGATAAAAGGAGCCGGATTTGTCCTGGATCATCGTCTCCTTCCCTATCCAGACACGGCCCGAACCGTAGGCCAAAAGATGCTCCTGGACCCGGCCTTCAGGAGGGTGGGGGAGTCCGAGGAACCTTATGCCTGAAACCTCGATGCCTGCTATTGAATCGGGATCGAGTTCCTTGAGTACGGCTGAGTTCGGATTCTCTCCATGCAGACCGGATTTCTCGACGCAGAAGAAGCTCATGCCAGACAGGACAAGAAGGCTGTCTGGCGGATGAGAGACGATTGCGGTCAAAGGTTGCTTAACATCGTATGCGACTCTGATTCTTTCCACCTCGGTTTCATCCTCGTAGAGCGATATCGTTGCAGGCTGTGTGCGGTTATCTAAGAGGTAGAGCTTGCCAGAGTCATCGACCGCAATATCCCACGGCTTGAACGCTGTTTTTATCTCGCTCTTGTATCTTCCCGATGTGTCGAAACACAATACCCTGGAGTTCAACTGGTCGAGGAGGTACAAAAGCGAGTCAGAGGAGACAAGGCGGTAAGGACCAAGCGGCACGTCCTCGAAGCAAATCCCGATTTGAAACTTTCCGCCGCCTTGAGAAAGCGCCACCAGAGTGTCAGGCTCTGCGTACTCGAATCCCGATGCAAGGGATACAATGAAAAGAAAACCAGCATACTTCTTCATCGCAACTAGGATAAGCTGAAGGATGAGATTGTCAAGCGGCTATTCTTTTAGTTTCCAGAGAAGGATATGGGAGTATTCTTCGAGGATATGGGTTCTGAAAAGATAAACGTCTCCTGAAGGCGATATGGCTATATCGTGGTTGGCGTAGTCGTATGACGAGCTTCCCGCTTCAAGCCCATCAAGCTGCCCAAGGATTCTTCCGTCTTTAATGACGATAAGCCTTCGCGTGATGTATTTTTCGCCCTCGTCATCTATCTGAATGGACGTGCCCACGACATACAATCTCCCTTTTCTGTCATCCGCGTGAAACTGGAAAAGCTCCCTGTCCAGAGGCTCGAGCCTGACCGGGCTAAGGGTTACGCTTTCAGTTCTGCCCGAGAATTCGGATTCCCAGGTATCTACAATCCTTCCGATATGGGAATCCAGAAGCTGGTATCTTCCCGGCCGTTCACCGACCGCAACCAACTTGTTGGGTTGTCCCTCTTCGGTCGATACAAGCCTGTATGCGAATCCTCCGGAAAGAAGCAGGCACTCGTCCGATGGCGAAACGCACACCTCGGTTATGTAGGGAGCGTCCGCAAGACTGAACCCCATGCTGCTGACCTCCTCCCCTTTGTAGTAGGTGGAGATGAATCCGGGTTCAACCCTCGACTGAAGGAACCACAGCCTGCCTTGGCTGTCATAAGTTACGTCTGCAGGACAGAAAGGCAGATGCAGGGAATCTATGACATCTCCTGAAAGATTGAACGTATAAAGTTCGTGGGTAAGCCGGGCAAGAAGATATATGGCCGTATCCGAGACGAGAAGCCTTAAAGGACCGTGGCCTGCACCCTCGCAGATGAAGCCCACGGGAGGTTCCCCGCGCTCCTTGAAGCGGCAGACCTCATGGGGTCCTTCGTACGTCAAGGCCTGAAGCGAAAGAAGGAAGCCGGAAATCGTAAAGATGGTTATTAGTCGAATCATTATTTGAGTTTATTCTTGAATATAGGAATATCGCAAAAACCGGAAACGCTCACACCATAAGCAAAGCTATTCGGGGTCCCCGAACGAATAAGAAGTATTCGTTTGGGGTGAAAATTGGTTAATATCCGTCCCATTGGCGTAGCTTACTGAGTCAAATCTCATTGTCAAGGAATCTGTTTGAGCTGACCGGGAATTCAAGGACACAACATGGGCGTCCCCAAACGAAACACTGAGAGTTCTTTTGGGGTTCTTTCAAAAATTGTACGCTATGCTTACGAAGGGCAACCCGAAAAGGGCGCAATCCAGAGTTTTAACAAAGGCGGCATCCACGCACAGACTCTTGCTAAAAAATCTGCAACCGTAGCAAAATACAGTCTGCAACACGCGATCATTATCCATAAAGATATAGTTTTCTGATACTAGTGATACGCCCTTGAATATTCTTATATCTCTCCCAAACAGAAAAACAGGCAATTTCATCCACTCATCCCTGACTATACCGTAGCCGACGCCTGCGGTTATCCTGGAATCAGGTTTTCCCGCAGAAAAAGCGCCATACGCAACACTTAGAAGAGGAAAACTGGAGCCGGGAGAATCCCAGAAAGGCATAAATACGGCAGCGCCAGCAGATAGTGCAGAATTGTCATTAACATCCATACCGAACTCGGGCATCAGGTAGAACCATTGATCCTCCCGTGAAAAAGGGATAAGAGTTGCGCCGCCGGAGACGGAGATGTTCTTCGTTATCCCATATGCAACCCTGGGCGAAAAAAGGCAATAGTCGGCTATGTAGCCTTTTCCTTTATCGAGCATTCTTCCTGACGGCGCAAGAATAAGTCTTGACGAGTTAGGGTTCGCAAACCAGTACTGACCGTTTTTTATAGCTCCTGAAGTTGCAGTCTCTATCTCTTGTATCTTGGATACAGGGACAATAATCAGACCCATGTCGGTCTGAATCTCCACTTTCTCGTCCTTGATTGCCGTAATCCTGCCTATGATGCTCGAGCCGTCCTCGAGTTTGATTATCTGAACAAAGGTCGTATCATCCAGTATCCTGAGTTCACCTTTGATTCCTGCATCCATGACAGTCGTTATTCC
>JAAYVC010000065.1 GCA_012517375.1 bacterium
ATACGTGCACAGCAGCCTGGGATACAGGAGTCCGGAGGAGTTCGAGGCCCTTTACTCCCAGCAAGTTCTTAAGGAAGCAATGTGAAATCTCTAAACTCATTTTACCTCAAATCTGTCTTGACAAATGGGTCGCACTACACTTTGTGAGAAAGTCTAATTGCGAGAGGACTTAATATTAAAACACTTAAGAAATTGGAACCTTGTCGGTATTACCGCTTACATCAATCCGTTTCTTTTTGCTGGTAATTGAAGTGATGGTTGTTAAAGGTGCGCGAAGATTGTCAAGTTGTATATTGCTTTAATTGAGAACAGTTCCTGAAACCGCATCGGCGGATTTCGAAGACTTTTTCTAAAAGATGAAGAAAATAATCGAAGCTATTCTCCTACCAGCCGGTGTTGCAGTTTATCGCATTCGAACAGGCGTTGCCTAGCGCCGTGCCTATTGCATCGCCGCAAGCATCGCCGCAAGCCTGGCCCGCTTGTTGAGCCGAGATAACGAGAATGACCGTGCCTATTAATGCCACTCCTCCTGCGACTCCGCAGCCTATCCAAGCCTTGCCTGCTCTTTCTTTTCTTGCTTCCTTGACGTAACAATCGGTATATGCTGTAACATAGTCACTTGGTTTACCAAGCAATCTTTCAGGGGGAGGTGAGGGTTTCAACAGATAAGCTAATCCAACACCGATTATGTTTATAAGGCATCCTGCTCCTGTCCAGAGCCACCATTGAGAGTCTCTTTTTGCATCCGCTTTTGCCTGCTCGCAGGCGTTTTCTGCAAAAGCCGATATCGGCAACGCAACAATAGCAAAAACGATTATTAAAGATATTATTCTTTTCATCCTTCTCCCTTACGTTTAGCTTTATAACATTATCTTAAATAAAAATGATTTGTCAAGTGTTGATTGATAAATAAAATCATCTTTAATCTAAGAGTGAAACTAACCACTTAGTCTGTCGTTAAATTGAGGGCTTAGTCGTTCTTTGTGTCTGTCTGTTTTTGACCGAAAGGAATGTAGAGAGTCGTTTGACGCTGACGAAGCACTTGTCCGCTCCACTGTTTTTTATATGCCGCGATTGCCTGGCTATCCACTTTAGCATCGCCAGAGGAGCGGTAGATGGTAACTTCGGCTAGTTTTCCTGTGGAATCGACAACCACGCGGAGCGTTCCGCCTTCAGAAAACTGGCGGTCGAACACTATGGCGTTCTCCGGATAGGACTTGGCTATCGTTCCGACGGATGGAGCGGCGGCTTTAGTCGTTCTTGCCGATTTTGTTTCTTTTGCAGCGCCGCCTAAGGCAGAGGATTCATTCTCCTTGATTTTATTGTTGATGTCGCTGATTGTTCCTGCAACAATCGCCTTGCCTGCCTCCTCGGAGCTTCTGCGGCCTCCGCCTTGCTCTGCATTAGCGGTTTTTTCCTGCGCCAATTGAAGTTCGGCTCCTTCAGTCGAGGAGGATATAGACTCGTCTTTGGCAATGTCATCCACATCGTAGGCGCTGACAAGCTCTTTGTTCTCCTCAGGCATTGCAGGTATGGGAACGCTCATTTTCGCTTCGGCTTCCGAGGCGTAATATCCGGCACGGCTTTGCATCTCGACGGCTCTTTCATTAGAAGCAACAGGTGCGCTCTGGGATTTGTCCGTTTTTGCTATTCCCTGTTCACGTTTGAGGTCGACTTTCCCGAGTTCCTCTATTTCTTTCATTTGCGAGAATTTGGCAGGCGCTCGACCTATGAGTTCGATTCCGATTACGATGGCGAATACGACTGCAACGCCGGCTGAAAGGTAGGGCAGAAGACGCCATCCAAGAAGCTTGCGCCTTGGACGGTGGACAAGCATATGTCTGGAATCCGTGAGTCTGCGGCTCAGGCGATTGGTGAAACTGTGCCAGTAATGCTCGCCCGGATCAGGGACGCTTTCTGATTCACCGTCACGAACCAGAGCGTCTAATGCATTTAGCTCCTGAAGTTTTGCTTTACACGCAGAGCATTTCTCCAGATGCTTTTCAAATTCACTCTTCTTTTTTTCGCTCAACTCCCCATCGTGATATAAAGGTATTAACTTTTCAAAATCATTGCATTTCATAGCAGTGCTCCAAGTTCCCCTTTAAGCATCTCTCTTGCGCGCGAAAGACGCGACATCACCGTTCCTACAGGTATCTCCAGCACCTCGGAAATCCTCGTATACGACCAGTCCTCGTATACCCTCAGAACAAGAACCTGTCTGAGTTTTAAGGGCAGGCTGGCTATTGCCTTATGCACTTTTTTCCTTGTTTCATCCTTCAAGGCAGTTGTTTCAGGCGTTTCACCTGAAGATTGGAATTCAAGATCAACATCAGCTATCTTGAGTTTTTTCTTTTTCAGATGGTTCAAGGTCAGGTTAATGGCTATACGGTAAATCCATGGGCTGAAAGGGTAGTTGACATCGAAACGTTCTATTGCCTTGAAGGCGCGTATGAACGTTTCTTGAGCCAGATCATCAGCTTCGTGATGATTCCTTACAAACCTGTAGATCACTGTATAAACCTTTCTTTGATAACGCTCTACCAGTTTGGAGAACGCACCAAAATCTCCATTTTTTGCCTCTATTAAGAGTTTTTTTTCGTCTTCGGGAGGTCCTTTATGTTCCTCGGACCTTATCCCTTTGTCTCTTAATACCGAAAGAGGCATGATTTATTCCCTCATGGAATATGCAGGGGGCGGAAGGGGTTTAGCGTAAGTTTCAGGCTTAAAGTATTATACATCAGGAACCGATCATTTTTTTTATGTCGGAGTCCATCTCTTGAGGGGCTCGGCCTGTAACAATCGTCGAATAAGGAAAGCTTCCTTCAGGTTCAAATTTATTCTTCATTTCGCTGTATATTTCCCATGTAGCGTCAGATAGAAGATCAGAAGTCTTTCTTTTCTCAATCCATTCCCTTACTTTTTCAGGCGCTGCGTCTGTCCGTATAAAGAAAGACTCGACTCCAAGCTCGTCAGCTGCTTTTTTCAACTCAAGCCTGTTTTTTTCTTTATGGCAGGTTGCATCGATTATAAGTGACTGTCCTTGAGAGAGATATAGCTTCACTTGTCTGGCAAGGTAGTCGTAGACCCTCTTTGATATCTCCGCAGAATAGAGATCAGATCCGAATCCGGCATAGTGGTGTTCGTCTAATGAAACGCCGGCAATCACTCTTCTCACAACATCCGCCCTGATATGGATGGCGTTTGTCCAATCCCTTGTTCTTGATGCAAGATATGTTTTGCCTGTTCCCGGAAGGCCGTAGAAGACTATTAACCTTGGTTTTGAAAAAAGGGTGGAGGCGTAAAGCTCGGCAGAGTCGAAGTATGCACTTGCTCGTCTCTTTATCTCCTGTGCATCGCGGGGATTCTGAGACAGTTGAAAACCTATGACCTTTCCCCTTACGTAGGCGCGGTAGCAGCGGAAAAAGTCATGAAACTTCAGCAATGAATAATCCTGCGTTATGTCAAGATACCTCATAAGGAGGAAATCGGACAGCTCCCTTTTCGAGTGAAAATCAAGATCCATGGTCATGAACGCTAAATCCGCGGCTGTATCCGAACAGGCAAAGCGCATATTGAACTCGATTCTATCGAAGATGTGAATCTTATCCTCGTATATAAAGATGTTGCCGGAATGAAGGTCTCCGTGGCAGTATTTGATAAAACCTTCCTTCTCCCTTTTTCTGAAGTCCTCCTTCTTGTTCTCAAGGAATCTGAATACATTCTTCCTTATCGACTCAAAACGTTCCGAGGAGAGTGTAATGTCCTTCACGTTCTCGGTCTGCTGAAAGTTTTCCTCCCAGTTGAAGCGAACATTCTCCAGGGAACCTTCTTTTGTAATCTCTTCAGAAGTTTCAGCCGATTTATGAAATTTCGCAATCTCTTTTGCAAGGCCGTCAATCGTATGATAATCAATTTTGTCGTTCTTCAGTAGGCTGCTCATCAAGGATTCCTGGGGAAGCTCCTTCATGACTACAATATATTCGAGCGGTTCGCCGTTTCCTGAAATCACGAGTCGCCCATCCTCGTCTCTCGTTATCGGTTCGACACCAATATACAAGTCCGAAAGCAAGCGATTGAGCTTGACTTCCTTCTCGCAGAACTCTTTCCTTTTATCCAGAGTCGAAAAGTCCAGGAAACCGAAGTTGACAGGTTTCTTGAGCTTATAGGCCTTAGAACCCGTAAGAAAGACCCATGCGGTGTGAGTCTCCGCTTTTCTTATCTCTCTTACTTTGTGCGGATAAAACCCAGGCTTGCTCATTGCATCGAGGACTTCTTCTGTTAAATCATGGAACAAGTAAACGTCCTATCTGTGCCGCTGTTTGTGTAAGTCTGGTCTTAGTCTCAGCCATTGCCTGCTTGAGTGTCGTAGGTCCTGGTTGAATCGAGATTGCCGTAGTACGGCGATCTCTGGGTGCTATCTGTATAGCAATATCGCCACACAGAAGGATCATCCTGCGGTGCGGGAGTCTCCTCAGGTTTCCGACAACCTTATACGAAAGGCTTTGCTTATCCAGTCTGCCTTCTCCGGATATTATTACATCGTGCCTAGTAAGCCGTTCACGCAGACCTGAGAGTCTTAATAAAAAATCTGCGCCGCTCATGGTTCGCGAGCCTGCTAGCGCGGCGAAACCGAAGGCTATTCCTCCGGCAGCTCCCATGCCTTTGCGGTGATCAAGACGCTGCGCGGTTGTCATCTCGGCAATAACTGCATATCGATCAAGAGCGGCTGCAAGAATCCTCATCTCCTTTTCGCCCGCTCCCTTCTGCGGAGCATAAACAAGCGAACCAAGATGTCCTACAAGGGGACTGTCCACATCCCAGAGTATTGTAACCTGTTTTTTCACTCTGGGATCCAGCTGTGAAAGGTCTATCTTGGCAAGGTTTTGGAGCTCCTGAGGCCCTTTGGATAGGGGTTTGCCGTGAGAATCGAGGAACCTGGCGCCGAGCACCTCCAGAGCATCTCTGCCTCCGTCAACGGTTGCACTCCCTCCGAGCCCTACGATAACTTCGTCCATGCCTTTATCCAGCACGTTCCTTATGGCTTCGCCTAATCCTCTTGAAGTGGTATGCAATGGATTTCGTTCTTCTTCTTTTACAAGTCTTAATCCAAGCACGGATGCAGATTCGATATAGGCGCTGCGACCTGCTATCAGAGCTTGGGTTTTTATCCTTCTGCCTGTGGGACCCGTAACCTGCATTGTGGAGATCCTGGCTCTTCTTCCCTTAAGATAGTACGATAGACACTCAATAAATCCGTCTCCTCCGTCTGAAAGAGGGTAGAGCTCCATCTTTTCCCTTTTCAAGCTGCTTTTGAGGCCGGCGGCAATCGCCCGCGCTGCGGCTACCGGTCCTAGCGCTTCTTTATATGCTGTGGGGGCAATGAAGATCATCTTAACCTCTCCAATCTTGCTTTAACCTCTCATGTTTTGTGTTTCAAGGAGATTAAACTCCTCAAGTAATCTTGATATAGCTCTTTTGAGATTGGGTGCACGAAGAAAGAATGACAGTTTAAGTTCTGAATTGGTAAACGCCTCGATATGAACGTTGTCCGCACGGAGAGCTTCGAAGGCACGTTTGGTTATGGCCGAATCCTTGCCTGCTCCGGGTCCTACCAGGGAAAGCTCGGATATGCCTTTTACTACAGAGAGAGCCTGAGCTCCTGTTTCTTTCTTAAACTTCTCCAATAGAGTCCTTGCCCCAGGAGAGTCCGTTTCTGATACAATGAATGCCAGGTCGAAACTCGAATCTTGAGGATGACCGTGATGGTAGAAAAGGATGCGTATTCCCGCGTCGGCCAGCCTGGCTATCGCCTGTGACATGGCGTTGGGGTCTTGCGGTACGTCCTTGACCGTTATCCTGACAAGCCCTTTCATGTGGGTGAATGCCCGGACGAAACGCTCCTCGAGTTCTTCCTGTTGCCCTATAGATGTTCCTTTTTTGTAGGGTCTTGTGCTTGAACGCACTTCAAGCGGAATCCTGTAACGCATTGCCAGCGATGCGGCTCTTGGATGGATGACTCTTGCTCCGTAGTCTGCAAGCTCCACGAGCTCCTCGTAGCTTATCGTATCGAGAACCTTTGCCTTCGGGAAAAGCCTGGGGTCTGCCGAAGAAAGCCCCTTGACGGTCTTGTAGAATTCGCAGGAATCGGCGTTAAGAAACCGAGCCAGCGCTACCGCGGTCGTATCCGAACCCCCTCTGCCCAGTGTTGTTACTTCCTTGGATTCCGAGCTTACACCCTGGAACCCTGCAACTATAGGTATGTATCCCTTGTCAAGAGCTTCCTTCAGTCTCTGGCCTCTGACATAGAGGATTCTTGCGTCGTTATGTCTTTCATCGGTATGAATTCCTACCTGGGAGCCCGTGAACGAAAGGGATTTTGCGCCTCTTTCCCCCAGAGCCATTGCAAGAAGACTCATCGTAACGCGTTCTCCTGCAGTCAGGAGCATATCCAGTTCCCTGCCTTTAGGCGAAGAACACACCGAATTCGCAAGCTTCTGAAGCTCGTCCGTCTGGCTGCCCATCGCAGAGACCACCACACATATTTTTGTTTCTTTTGATCTCCTAGCCAGATAAGATGCAACCCTTTTAACGTGGTTTGCGGTAGCCAGAGAGCGACCGCCGAATTTAGCGACAATCAAAGCCACTTCTCTAGACGTTTGACGGCTTCCTCTATGCGGGACCGCTCGATTGTCAATGAAAATCTTACAAAACCTTCACCGGACTGGCCGAAACCGATGCCTGGTGTTACGAGGACGCCTGTTTCAGCAAGCATCTTCTTGGCAAATTCCATCGAGGATACGCCTTTTCGAGGAATCTCGGCCCAGACATAAAATGTTGCCTTTGGTGCCGGTATGTTCCATCCTAGAACATTTAATCCCGCCAAGAGGGTTCCACGCCTTGATCTGTAGAGGGCTCTTGCATCCTTAGTAACCTGATCCACGACTTCGAAGGCGGTTTGAGCCGCCCTTTGTATGGCCACAAAAACGCCTGAATCCGTATTCTCCTTGATTCTTCTCAAGGCTGAAATCATATTGGAATTACCTACAACAAAGCCTATTCTCCAGCCCGTCATGTTGAAGGTCTTTGAAAAGGAGTGAAACTCTACCGCGCATTCCTTTGCTCCCGGCACGGCTAGGACGCTTGCAGGTTTTTCGTCGAAGTATATCTCGGAATAACAGTTGTCGTTTATAAGCCACATATTGTGGCTGCGGGCAAACTGAATTGCCTCGGCATAATCAATAGGGGTAGCCATTGCGCCAGTAGGATTGGAAGGATAGTTCATAATAAAGAGTTTCGTACGCTGTGTAGGCCTGAGTCTTGGAATATCTATAAGAAAATGATTCTCTTCGAGAAGGGGCGCAGGATTAGGCTTTCCTCCGGCAAGGAGAATCTGATTACGGTAAACCGGATACGATGGATCAGGATATATAACCTCATCTCCTTCATCGACAAGAGCCCAAATTAAATGGGAGATTCCTTCTTTAGAACCAATTAGTACGCAGACTTCTGATTCAGGATCTACGTCAACTCCGAATCTGTCCTTGTACCACTTGGCTATATCACGTCGCAGAGTTAATGTGCCGGTGTATGTAGGGTATCTATGGGTGCTAGCATCGCTGGATGCCCTAACAAGGGCGTTAACTATTTCTGGATTAGTAGGTTGATCCGGATCGCCTATCCCGAAGTCTATTACTCCTTCGCCGTATTCTGTCTTGAGCTTATCGAGTTCTGCAAACAGATAAGGTGGCAGAAGTTCCAAACGTTTTGCTGTTTCTCTCAATTTTCCTCCAAGATGTCGGAGTATCCATAGAGCCCTTTTGGACGTCCGACAATAAATCGTATAGCCTTGAGTGTTCCTTGTGCAAATGCAAGGCGACTGGATGCCCTGTGTGTAAGTTCCAGTCGTTCGCCTTCGGTTGCAAAGAAAATCGTATGTTCTCCCGCTATGTCTCCTGCCCTCAAAGCCAATACAGCTAATTCGTCCGCATCTCTTTCACCGGTCAATCCTTCACGTCCATACAGGGTTTTTGTTATTCTTCTCTCTCTTTTTACAATCTCCTCTAGCATCTTTGCCGTCCCGGATGGTGCGTCCTTTTTGTGGCGGTGATGCATCTCGAGAATCTCGATATCATAATCCTTGAGTGAACTTGCCGCTTGCCCGACGAGTTTGAAAAGCAGATTTACGCCAGTTGACATGTTCGGCGACCACAAAACGGCTTTGTTTTCGGAGTGTTTCTTGAGTTCTTTCAAGTCGTCAGGCGTGAGGCCGGTCGTCCCCGAGATTATAGGCAGCGATGATTCCTTGAGTTTCTTCAGAAGAGAGAGGAGACTTTGCGGTGATGTAAAGTCAACAACTACGTCGGATTTGTCAAGTAGTGACGAAATATCAGAAAGAACTAAAGTATCGGAAAACATCTTACCGATTTCAGGATGATCGGTTCGTTCAATGATGCCGGATAGGCGCATATCCTTTGTCTTCGAGATGAGTCTTGCAACTTCACCGCCTATTCGGCCGCAGCCGCCGGCGACGATTACGCGTATCATTTAACTAAACCGTACTCCTTGAGAGCGGTCTTGAGTTTCGAAAGATTCTCTTCAGAAAGTCCTGACATAGGAAGTCGAACCTCTCCAGTGTTCCACTTGAGGATTCCAGTTGCGGTCTTTATCGGGCCAGGATTGGTCTCTGTGAATAAAGCCTTTATCAGCTTAAAGAGCCTGTGATGCATGTCTCTTGCTTCATCAATTTTGCGTTCCTCGAAAAGCCTGACGAGCGTTGCCGTATCCTTTGGAGCGATGTTCGAAACAACGGATATGACGCCTTTGCCGCCAACGGAAAGAATGGGCAAAGTAAGGCTGTCATCCCCAGATAACACGCTGAGCCATCCGCACCTCGATACAATCTCAGATACTTGATCCAGGTTTCCAGAGGCTTCCTTCACGGCTACAATCTTGTCATACCTCCTGCATACTTTTTCGAAGGTGGCAGGTGTCATGTTAACTCCCGTTCTTCCAGGGATGTTGTAAATAACTACGGGCATATCCGTCTTCTCACAGACTTCTGAGAAGTGACCGTAGAGACCGTCCTGCGTAGGCTTGTTGTAATAAGGCGTAACAACCAGCGCGGCATCGGCACCCCATTCTTTCACTTCCATTACTTCTTTGACGGTTTTCGATGTTGAGTTAGTTCCTGCTCCTGCAATCACGGGCAGCTTTTTCCCTGATTCTTTTGCTAGTTTAACTGCCGTTTTGACGACTAGTTCCTTTTCGCTATCTTCCAGGGCAGGGGTTTCTCCGGTCGTCCCGCACGGCAGGAGTCCGTCAATTCCTTCTTGAATCTGCCAGCGGATATGTTTTTCTAAGGCCTCTGTATCTATTTTCCCGTTCTTGAACGGTGTTACTAAAGCTGTAATCGCGCCACGGAACATCTAGCCTCCTTGGAGAGTTAATAATACTCGATTTTTGGACTCAAGTCAAGTGGATGCTAAGTATCTGTCTTTGTGGTGTCTTACATGCATCTGTCGGAGAAAATAATCTCGATTTCCCCTTAGTACCGCAATGCGTTTGTTTTATTCTTGACATCTTAACCTTGTCTCTTATACTACTCACTAATGATTTACGGAATCGACGTTTTGAACTCAGAGGTTCGCTGGGTGAGAAACTCCAAAGGCGATGAACCAACAACCTTCGGCAGAGTGTTTGTTGAAGATAGCTCGCCTTCGGGCTTAAAACAAACCCTTAGAGGGCTTTTTACTCGTCTTCAGATAAGAAAATTCGTGTTTCCACTTCAGGGAAGGGATGTAAAGGTAAAGTGTTTTGCATCCGACAAGGTTGATATTTCAGAACTTGAGGATAATGTTGCCTGGGAGGCAAGATTTTTCCTTGGTTTTGATAAGAGCCGCGACATTATGAGTTTTGATCCTCTAAGAAGCGTTGGCCAGGAGACATGGGTTGTTGCTGCCAAGGCTCTCTTCGAGGATGTGAAACGTCAAAGTGAAGTTTTTCCGATTTCACCCGTCCATACGGAAACGGGGCAGACGGCGATTGCGAATGCAGTGCTTGAGTCTAAGTGGGGGCAGAATGCGGTAATGACTTTACACCTCGACACAACAAGGGCTTTCCTTGTGGTTGTAAGTCACGGTATTCCCATACTTGCTCAAGAATTGTTCATGGATAAACCATTCTCCGGTCAATTTGATGAGGTTTCGTTCACGATGTGGCAGGAGGAACTAAAACTCAGAAGAAATTTTCTTCTGCCGGATCATCGCAAACTCGATGCCTTTCTTCTGTCCGGTGAGGCTGGTTTAAACCAAGAAAATGCAAAAAGACTCGGAGAATCCATCGATCTTGATGGCAGTGTCTTTGAACCTTTTGAGGGAAAAGACACTGATTCCGGCACGAATGTTTCACCGCTGTATTCGATTGCTTATGCCTGTTCTTTGAGGGATGAGCCTTGATACGAATAGACCTTTCTGTGCCCAATCGTCATAAGTCATTGCCCTTATGGTTGTTTGCCTTGATTTTTCTGGGTATATTCCTGGTATTATCAGTATGCTTGGGTTTAGGGCTTTTCTTGCAGTGGAGGTATTTGAACGATGTTGAAAATCAGCTCGGAGTTCTTGAGACGGAAAGGGACTCTCTGAGATTACTCAAACGCGAGATGATGAGTTATAATGATGTTGCCGGAAGGTTGGATTCTTTGAAGCTTGAAATAAAAAAAGGCAGGAATAAAATTGAAGAACCTTTAGGTATACTATATCTTCTCGAAGCAAAGCTCGTTCCTGGGATGAAACTTGTTTCCATCCGGTTTTCCGACCGTTTCGTAAAACTTGAGTGCTTAAGTCCGTCCAACGTAAAGATAGCCCGTTACATGGATGCCCTTTCCGAGACGGAGAAGTTCGATTCTCTTATTAGTGAGCCGCATGGTTTTAGGGAAGGCTTGATTGATCACAAGGTAACGTTGAGGATTAAATGAAGACTCTTGTCGTCGTTGTATTTACCGTGCTGGTTGCCGGAGCAGTAGCTGCGGGTGCTTTCTTCGGCGTCTCAAACTATTACCGATCAAGGGAGATGATCGAAAAGAAACAACGTATTGAAGCGGAGGTCGCATTGCTGAGATTTGAAACGAGTTCATATAACGGCAGCCCGGAAGCGACTGAAATGCTTATGCACGAACTGGACAGTATAAGCAATACGATAACATCTGCTGAAGAGAATCTCAAGGAGATTCTTGGCAGAAGGGGGGCGCTCAACAGCAAGCCGGGTGTTAAGCTCGAGAATTATCTCGATGAAGACGCTTTAAGATTGTATCCTTTCTTTCTAACTTTAGAAGGCCGGCATTCAGCTTTAGACACCTTTCTTTTAGAGCTTCATGACGAGCTTCCATTGATGCTTCTCGACAGCCTCGATGCCACACCTGGGCATTCGAGCTACAAGCTTAAGATTTGGGGCGTTGCAAGATTTCCCAGAAACGAATAGGTTTGAAAAAAAATCTTAAAGAGATCGTAGACCGTCTCCGAAGGGAATGTCCGTGGGATCGCGCTCAGACCATGCAGTCTATTCGTCATCTTTATGTAGAGGAGGCATACGAGCTTTCAGAGGCGCTTGAGTCCGCGGATTCACTAAGGATTTCGGAGGAGTTAGGTGATCTGCTTTACATCGTTCTCATGGGAATAAGAATTGCTGAGGATGAGGGCATTGCATCATATGAACAGGTGGAGGAAAAGGCAGCCGAAAAGCTCATTCGCAGGCATCCTCATGTCTTTAAGAGTAAGTCGGTATCGGGCGAAGCAGAGGTCCTGGCGAACTGGGAGAAGATAAAGGAAGATGAGCGTCTTTCAAAAGAATCGGATAAAGGCTTTTTTTCGGGCGTACCAAAATTACTTCCTGCGCTGATTAGAGCCCAGATGATGCAGGAGCGAGCTGCGAGAGTGGGTTTTGACTGGCCTACTTCGCGGGGCCCCCTGGATAAGATACACGAAGAAGCGAGAGAAATTGCCGAACATCTAGAGTCAGACAACAAAAGGGAGCTTGAAGCAGAACTGGGTGATCTTCTTTTTTCGGTGGTAAATCTTGCACGGCACATAGGCGTTCAGGCTGAAGAGGCATTATCAATCTCGAACAAGAAGTTTTCGGCAAGATTCGAGCATGTCCGGAGGTTAGCGAAAGAACGTAACCTAAGCCTAGAACAGCTTAGCATAAAAGAACTGGATGAGTTATGGGAGGAAGCCAAAAAATTGCCCCAGGAAGACAGCTAGCTATCCTCCTGGGGATTCAGACCTAGTTTCTTTCTATAAATAAGAATCGTTGCATCTCAGATAGACGGGTATTATCCATTCGACTCGTTAAACTTACCGTTTAGCTTGAGTGCTCTTATCAATCGCGTGATGCCAATTCCCCCACCGAAGCGTTTAGTCATCGGTAAAGCCAGGAATGACTCCAATTCGGATAATACTCGTTCCTTGCCGAAATGTGCAAACAAGAGCTCGGAATACATACCATTTGAGATAGAAAGGAATCTGTCGTGCATGATTGACGGATCCGTTTCACGTTCAGCCGAACCGATGGTTTCGATTCCATGAATGATTACATCTACCTTGTTGGCGCAAGTGTCGGTGCGTCTCATGTTCCAGAAGGGAGACGTTTTTTCAGGAAAATTGGTTAAAAACACTACATTTCCATAATCCCTGCAGAGAGCTTCTTCTTGTTCAGCCTCAATGCAATCCGTCGAGTACTTTCTGCACGCCGATTCGTAAGATATACTGGGGAACTGAAAGTCTTCGCGTCCTCTTGCCGCATCCAGATGTGAATCCATTTCAAACCCCGAATGAAATCCTAAATGCTGGCATAGTTCGGATTCCAGAGCCATAAGCTCGTCAATACTGCCACGGGACTCGAATTCGAACATCGGAAATATAAGATCGTGTCTCCCGGGAACAGGATTTGCTTCCTGACGGTAGCTCGTGCTTTGGCAAAAAACGCCCGGATACTCCTTGTGAGTCAATAGCTCATGTTCAAGCCACATCTGTCCGGTCTGGGGAAGGGGCCACACTGCTCCATTGTAATCGAAAGACCCTATGGTCGTAGGGTCTTCACATGCAGCAAGTATGCTCAGTCTTGACTGCGTCGGGACCTCAATGTAGCCTCTGGATAAAAAAAAACCCCTCAAGAGGGTTATTGTTTTGTGGTATTCTAACGGGTCAATCAGATTCAATCTATTGCTCCTTTTATAATAAATATTTATCGACAATGCCTTTTAAAATACGCCCGCCTTTTTTTGAGAATAAGGCGGGCGCAGGCTATTAAAAGACATTATACATTATGATAACGAGAAAGTCAAGATTTTTTGAAGGGGTTCTCTCGCGGCGCTATAAAAGGAGGGCTGGGTCAGACGAATACGGTTTTTTCAGAAAAGATGAACGATTGCTCTTGCAAGAGGTCTTAACCACGATACATGCATGGTCGCGAAAGACCCGAGAATGTGAATTAGTTCTGGAGCAACGTATAACCTCAGGGATGCGAAACCGAAAAGCAATCCCACAACAAGCCATGTTTGCCATTCCCTCAACGCCCACAAAGGATTGAATCCCTTGAAAAATGAACCACGAAAGATTTTCGGGAAGAAAAGTTTTACCCTCTTCTTGTACATCTCGTAATCCTTTCCGAAGCGTTCGGCAAGGCTTTTTTCCTCCGCTTTGCCAATCAATATGTAAAGGACTATAAAACCTGCCGATGTCAAGGATATCAGTATCCAGTGAGGCTGAAGAAGCGCTAATCCTGCTCCGACCAGAAGGCCATTTGCGATGTACAAAGGGTGCCTTGAAAGAGAATATGGGCCGCGAGTCACAAGACTCTCGTTTGATATCTTGGGGTTGCGCGAGACCGGACCTATGAAGCCCGCGGCCCAAAACCTTATAGCCAACCCGGGAAGGAACAACAAGGCGCTCCACAAACTTATCCAAGGATGTGCGAAGGCAAGCAAAACGAATACCCACAGCGCCGCAAGGGCGCTGCGGGTACGGAAGAGAGTTTGTCCTAAAGAAGCCTTCAATGCAGGTAAATCTCCACGCGTTTTCCTTCGTTGTCTTTTACTTCAAAGACCTTGCCGGGCTGGGCCTCGTTAAGAGCTTTCAGGATAGTTTCTGCCTGAATCTCCTGTTTGGAGAACACGCTCGATGGTACGAAGTTCATTGCGAATTTTGCGAGCGAGATGGGCAGGTTTACCCTTACATTCGGTTTTTCCTTATTGCCTTCATCAAATACAAGGATAGTAATCTCTCTCGCAAAAGGTCTTGCGCCTTCTATACTCTCAAGTAGTTTTTCAGCTTCCTCGGCCGTTATCTTGCCGCTTGAGACCATCCTGAGTATGCGAAGGGTTGTGTCGTTACTCATGGCGTCTTCTGCCCTTTTTCTGGTTATCAATGTCGACGGTTACTCCGAAGGACTCGTCGCGCCTGCCTCTGGTTTTGCGTATCTCCTCAACAGCGGTATCTACGTCTATTTTTCCTTCTTCAAGCTTGTCTATAATTACCGTTACGTTGCGTGGTCTGCTTAACGCCTTGACTATGACGCTTACGATTATCGTTATTCCCAGAATCACTATTATTACAGGCCACCACTGGGCGAAAGTAACAGGAATTATCAGGGCGTTGGAAAGCCAAAGACCGATACCGAACGCCGCGATAATAAGTCCCCAGAATATGCCCCAGCCTGAGAACCATCTGCGTCTTTTTATGGCAGAGGCTATTACTCCGCCAAGCATGAGGAGTCCAAGCATCGAGAATATAAGGGGCCATGCTGTTTTGAAAGCTAGTAATTGAGGATAGATATTTCCGAGGTAAATCCAGACGCCTATCCAGGCTACTATAAGTCCAAAGATGATTCCCGAGATTGCACGGGTCACTTATTCCTCCTTTTAGTATCGACTTTCACTAAAGCGGGGACACCTTTAACGGTGCGGCCAGCAAGGAAGTATATGATGGCAACCGTTCCAGCAAGTACGGCTGTTATCAAGAGAACTCCAATTCCCGCTCCGTAAATCAGACCTGTCATATATTCCTCCTTTTGTGAATGGCTATATCCCCCTCCCTAGCCTTGATGTAAAGTTTTGTTTTCGGTTTACCGACTGTTATCTTATATTCTTCCATATCAAAAGCCGGTTCGTAATCCGTTTTTATTAAATCAAAATCGGAGTCGATATCCGAATCCTTGTTTTTGTGAATCGTTATCTCGACATCGGCGTCTTCGGGGAGACTCAAGTCTAAATCGCCGGAGCCAAGCTCTATCCTTCCCCCTTTGCATTCTTCGAGGTCAAGATTGATATCTCCTGAACCCATGGATATTGTGAGCGATGCTGAAATGTTTTCTGCGTCCAGATCGCCCGAACCAAGGGATATCGCCATTGCCCCTTTTATATATTCGAGGCGAATGTCGCCCGAACCAAGGGAGGCGGCAGTGCGTTCAGTTATATTGCTTATATCAATCTCACCTGAAGTGCTGCGCAAGGAGATATCAGCTATTCTTTCTACCTTAACATCACCCGAAGCGGCTTTTAAAATCATCTTCTGGGTGGCAGGTACTTGAACGAACATATCCCCTGACATTGTCTTTATCGTCAGTTCTTTTTCGGTCTCATTGACTCTGTGACCACCCTCAACTTTTATGCGGATATTAGCATCCTCGTCACCTTTTATGGTTACGTCGCCTGAGACTGCTTTGATTACAATGTTATCCTTCGGATTAAAGAGAAGATCCTTTTCTTCTCCTTCTCCGGTTATGAAACCCATTCCGGAGATGCTGGTTGAGATCAACTCGGGGAGATCCTTCAATTTTAGCTCCACTTTTCGGGCAATGCGTTCGCCAAAATCCGGACCGAAACCTGCATGACCTTTTGGACCCCAGCGATAGGTTTCTCCAAGAGCTTCAAGCAGCTTTGCCGCTTGATCGGCCGTTATTTTTCCTTCTTCAAGTAACTTAAGAATTCTTTCACGTTCTTCCATTATTGCCTCCGTTCTTCACGAAGTTTATGACCTTTTTTGTTTCTTCCCCTGCATTAAAGATGGCATCTTTTTCGATGATTCTGATAATCTCATGTTCTTCCATATGGTGATCGCTGACTGAAAGCGTCCCTTCCGGTTTTAATATCCTTGCGATTTCAAAGAGGACCTTCTCCGGCTCTTTGAGCATGTGAAGGATGTCGTAGAGGATGACTAAATAAATCGAACCATTTTCGAGGCCTGTTTTGCAGTTCGAGGTTATTGTTTCTATATTTTCCAGGCCGTTTTTGCACGCAATGGACTTGATTCTTTTAGCTGCAAGAGGTTGTATGTCAAGTGCGTAGACCTTGCCTTCTGAGCCCACAAGCTTTGAAGCAGCTATTGAATAGCTACCTGGTCCGCACCCGAAATCAAGAACCTTAAATCCTTTCTTGATACCTGCTTCTGCCAGAATCTCCTCCGGTGGGTTCTTGCGGTTGCGGCTAACCAGAGATGCGCACATGATTCGAAATGCAATATCGCTCATGGGTTTATCAGACATTATTTGAATCAATCCTCGTCGCAGCAGCAGTCGATATCCTCGTGACATCCACAATCGTCTGCGTGTTTGATAATTATCATCTTACGACCAGGACCGAACCCGTGGTTAATGTTATGAATTTTTCTCATAAGCTTGTGGGGGTGAAGATGATGGTGTGAATGTCCAAATGAAGCATTAATATGACCATAACTTTTTTGCACCGCTTCGAGAAGCTTCACAGCCTCGTCCGTTGTAATCTTACCTTCTTCAAGAAGATTCAGGATTTTTTTCCTTTCTTCCATCGTATACTCCTTAAGCTCGACAGTCTTTTTTGAAGGCTGCAAGAAGCCTGTCTGCTTCATTTTTTGTTATCTTGCCTTCTTCAACAAGCTTGAGGATTCTTTCCTTGTTGAGCATTGAATCCTCTTTCCTGCAAGCCTCTTCCTCTGCAATAAGCATTTCTTCTTCGTAGCAGGTATCCGTCGATTCTTTCTCTTCGTAAGTCATTTTAGTCTCCGTAAGTTACTCTTTATCGGGCGTTTCAGGAGGAGCTGGGGGAGAGGGAGGCTCGATGATACAGCATTCCTGACCTGGGCCTAAAGCCTCGAGAAGACGCACTGCTTCATCTACGTTGACCTTTCCATTTTCAAGGAGGTCAAGAATTATCATTCTTTCGTGCACGTCATCCTCCTTTAATCGCAGACGGAGCAATCTCCAAAAGGCATTATTTCAATGTCACCTACATCACCGCAATAGGGTTTATTCATCCTGACAACAATCTTTCTCGGGGTGTGCCCGAAGAAAGGGTTATGTCTGATGGCAAAGCGCGGTATGTAAATCCTTTTTTCAAAACGCTTATGATGATGCTTGTCAGTATTGACGTCCACACAGAGATCATCAGCAAAGCTTTTCTTCAACGCTTCCAGAAGTTTTGCGGCATCGTCGGCATTGATTTTTCCTTCTTCAAGCATCT
Organism: bacterium; assembly: GCA_012517375.1. Lineage (NCBI taxonomy): Bacteria > bacterium. The sequence continues at coordinate 17,489 of JAAYVC010000065.1, forward strand.
TCAAGATTCTTTCCTTAGGGTTCATTTCGTCTCCTTTCAATCGCATAAGTTAATGAAACCACGAAGGATATTCTTCACGAACGTATCCTCTAGCTTATCTCTTCTCAGGATTATCGGTCGGTGGTTATAAGTCTTCACCATTCCTCCTTTTACGCGTCCTCATCGGATTCCTGTTTCCGGATGAGTTTTATTGCATCCTCTGCAGAGAGCTCACCTTGCTCAAGTTTATCAAGTACGTCACTTATCTCTTCCTGAGAGGCGCTTGAGGTTATTATGCCCATCTTAGCCAGTAATGCGTCCAGACGGTTGCGCACCGTAGGGTAGGAGAGTGCAAGTTCCCTTTGCACGTCTCTTAGGCTACCCCTGGAGCGCAGGAATATCATAAGAAATTCGCGCTCCTGTTCATCCAGCCTTGAAAATGGCGGTATCTCAAAGTCTCCCTTGATCTTAGTGTCGCACTTTCTACAACTTAGTTCGGAGATGAAAAGCTCTCCTTCGCAGACCGGACATTTTCCAATCAATTTCTTTTCTGCCATGCCCCTATTATAATCAAAATTTTAACTTTGTCAAGGTCTACTTTAACAAAATTAAATTGAAGTGAAATAAAATTAAAATTAGGGCAGTTGGGATTAAAATTTTTTTGACGACGTCCATTCCGTTGGCGACGAGGTAGAAAAGCTGGACAAAAGATGGTCAAAAGATGGTCAAATAGCCGCTGGAAGGCTGCATAGCCTCCAGGGGAGGCATGCGCGGAATGGAATTCCGCGAACATTACTTTCGATAGAGATCAATTTTGAAGACACCGGATGAAGTCAGGTTTGAAGAAGAGAGTCAGTTCTCCTCTCCTTGACGGGAAGGGATTAGGGGAAAAATGAGAGTCGAAATTCGAGAGTGGTCGAAAAAAGATTTCACATCCACCCAGCCTCCCCCTTGTGGGGAGGATTGGAGGATGGGGGTAAACCAAAGTCATTGCGAGGGAGCATCCAAGGGAGGCATGAGCGGAAGTTCCTTCCGCAAGGCGTGGCGATCTCATAGCACTATCTTATGTTCTGAAATACAGAGTCATGTGTTTTGTGCTTAGTGCCAGGAGATTGCTTCGGTTTCTGGAAGCAACCTCGCAATGACTATTCAAGATAACCACGTCACCCTGAGCGAGCGACCGAAGGTCGCATGGGCTTAAGCGTAGCTTAAGTAAGTTACTTCCGTTCAATGGTAGCGGCTGGAAGCCGCATGGGTCGAACTTCGTTCGACAAAATTAAGGCGGTGCGCCGTGAGGGTCTCACTAAACGTGAGACGAATTGTTAATCAAAGATGATCGCTTCGCTCTTTAGGTCGGCCCGCACAATTCGGGCGCACCTGAAGGTACGCCCCTACGGGCTTGTGGTTATCTGCCGAACGCCTGCGCTTCCAGCGCACGTTCGGCCAATGCGCCTCCGGCGCTGCCCCTCCCCCCTTTGTGGGGGAGGCTGGGTGGGGGGGTAATCCTTGACACTCCACCCATTCTCGCATAAAATAAACTGCAATTAATAACATCCTTTTAACGCATTGGAGGGCGTTATGCCTTTTTATTACGGACTGAAGACGAGAGAACCCAAGCCTCTGAAGTTTTCACAGGAGGACAGGAAACGCACTGCAGAGCGCTTGCTCCTGCTTCGCGAAAAGCTAAGAGGAGAGGTGCCATCCCGTACGGTGTCCGAGAGCCTCTTGCTCGCCACCTGGAACATCCGAGAGTTTGGTTCGAACAAACGATCAGCGCGTCTGGCGGAATCGCTCTACTATATTGCCGAGATTATCTCCGCGTTCGACATAGTCGCAGTGCAGGAGGTGAACGCGGACATGGCCGAGCTCGAGCGGGTCATGCGAATACTCGGCCGCAACTGGCGCTACATAGCGACCGACGTCACCGAAGGCGCGTCCGGCAACCGGGAGCGGCTCGTGTTCGTTTACGATTCCGCTAAGGTCACGTTCCAGAACATCGCGGGCGAGATAGTGCTGCCCGAAGGCTCGCTGGTCACGGACACAAAGCAGTTTGCGCGCACGCCGTTCATGGTCGCCTACCAGTCGGGCTGGTTCAAGTTCATGCTCGCGACCGTGCACATCTACTACGGCAAGGAGGGCCAGAATACCCCGGAGTTCGCGCGCCGTGTCGCGGAGATTGAAAAAATAGCCCTGACCATCGCCGAGCGTGCAAAGGAAGATGCACAGCACCGGTTCGTCCTTCTCGGCGACTTCAACATCGTCAGCCCCGAGCACAAGACCATGGAGGCGCTTCGCAAGCAGGGCTACTTTATCCATCCCGAGCTCATGAAGAAGCCTTCGAACTACAAGCGCGACATGCACTACGACCAGATAGCGTTCCGCGCCAAGGCCGACGAGCTTTTGCTGGGCGACGGCCGCGTCGCAGCCGACCCCGCAGCTAAAAAGAACGCGGGCGTGTTCGACTTCAACCAGGTGGTCTTTACCGATTCCGACTTCAAGGTCTACAAGAACACCGTCAAGGAGCAGACGAAGCTCGACGACTCAAAGCTCGAAAAGGAGTACCTCTCGAGCTGGCGCACGTACCAAATGTCCGACCACTTTCCCATGTGGGTAGAGATGAAGATAGACTTCGCTGACCGGTATCTTGCAAAAATCGTGGAGTCCGAAAGATAGGATTCCCTCGAAGAACGTCGCCGATCCAAAGGGAAGGTCTGAGGGATCGCCGGTTTTCAATCCACCTAGGGGTACCCGCACATGAAATGACGACGATTGCGGAGTAACCATACAAAGTAGGCTTGTGGGGTGGAGAATCCCCCCTACCCCCCTTCAAAAGGGGGGCCGATACCTAGCTTGACAGCTTGTAATTCCCCGCATAAAATGAACAGCGATTAACAGCATCCTTATAACGTCAAAACATCGGAAGGCGTTATGCCTTTTTATTACGAACTGAAGACGAGTAACGCAGGGGCAGAGCCTCAGATCGGCAAGTATTAGCTTGCAGAAACGGGAAAGCGCTACTCTTCGATTCGAACCGGCGTCCCAACCCGCACTATCCTTTTGAGCGAATCTACGTCCTCATTGTGAAGTCTAATACAGCCCTCTGATGCGCGGGTGCCAATCGAGGAAGGGTCGTGCGTGCCGTGAATGGCGATACCTTCCCATTTCTTGCCTGATTTTGTCTCGGTCGCAAGCGTCGATAACAAAAAGAACCAGGGTCCGTATGCACCCTTTATGGGTCCTTTGCCGTCGCCGAAATCGTGCTCCCATGTGCGGGAGTCCTCAATGGAAGTTATGGTGAAATCTCCCTCTGGCGTGCGGCAGTCGCCTACGCGTTCCTTGTCCCCCGCGTTTCTGCCTAGCGCAACCGGGTAGGTTTTGACAAGAACCCCGTCCTTATAAAGGAAGAGCCGGAACGTCGATTTCTTTATGACTATAGATATTCCGCCCGGAGCCGCCTTTATCTTTGATGCGGTAAGCGCGTCGCTACCGAGCACGAGAACCATATCCCCAAGATTGGTGCGCGTTTCTATTCTGCCCGTTCCGAGTTCCGCTACGAGCTTTTCTGCGAGCGGTCTATCGGACTCAGAGCAGTACAAAACCGTTTTCGTGAAGGTATCGTCATCGGCCGTCTGTGGTTCGAGCCCCAGTACGCCGAAGCGCACGCTGAATTTGTATGCGGCGTCGCGCGCGAGTCCCTGTTTTTGGGTGCCGTTCAAAATCAGTATGCCTCTTGCATAGGGCAGGGAGTCGAATGCGAAGGCGTTGATTCCGTAAAACACGTGAACGGTTCCGCGAGTGTTCGTGTCGGCAATCTGCGCGTCAGGGAATAAAGCCTTGAGCGTTGCGAGCCACACCCTGTCCTCGGGGTGTATGAGTATCTTCGTATCCACTTCGTATGAGATTCCATTATCCTTTGTCCCTACAGAATCCTTGATGCCTAACGAGTCCATGGCGAGTTCGATCGCCTGAACCGGGAACTTAATGCCGCGCAGCTTTTCGTAGCCCGAACACGAGCTGTGATATATTACCTCTGGAGGCTTTGGCTTGCAGCCAAAAAAGACGAAAGCGGCAAAGACAAGAATCGAAAGAACCCTCATAATTGCAGAAGTTTACGGCAGCGATTGGCTTTGTCAACTCAAAAAAACTTCGTTTCCTTGACATCTTTTCCGGCTTGAATATAATCCTTTACGGACAAGGAGAGGGTCCAAGGAACAATCTAATGCGAGCGTCTTCTAAAGGCATGCATTTAATCGCTTAGCGAGGAGAAAAATGATCCTTGGATTGCACAGATTTCGTTCGGAGAATGAGAAAGGGAGAGGTTCATGAGCGAGAAACTCACAGGGTTGCTTTCGGAGTTTCACCTGTCGGATATTATTCAGCTCTTAATAATGACCCAGAAAGCAGGCGAACTGGCTCTTAGGGATCTCGATCGCCAGAAAACCGCGCTTCTTTACTTCGAAAAAGGGAACCTGGTTCACGCCGCGCTTGACAGCGCGGATGGACAGCATTCAGAGGGTTTAAGGGCATTTCAGGCTATAATTGGCTGGGACGAAGGGGAGTTCAAGTTTCTTGCCGGCAAGCAGACCCCGAAGGTTACCATCAGGAAAACATCTCAGGAAACCCTCATTGACACTCTTGCTCGGATGGATGATATCAAGGAGATGAACAAGGAACTGCCAACAGAGGATATCAACCTTTTCATAAAACCGGAGCTAGACATCGTGCCTTCAATATCGGTTCTTGAATGGCGCGTTCTCGCTCTCGTTAACGGACGAAGAACGATCCAGCGGATATGCCAGAAATTCGGAGACGAACTCGAGGCAAAAAGGGTTCTCAGGGAGCTTGTGAGGAAAGGGCTTGTAAGCGCTGATCCTCCGGAGTCGGACTGGCGAAGACTTGTACCGTCAATCAGATCGGCTGCGGAAGTCGAATACGACAGAGCGCTTCCGCCAAGGGTAAGGACGAATCTTCTCTTCAGGGCGATAGACGGAAAGACGCACTTCGAGGATATACGAAGGAAGCTGCAGATGGATGAGAACGATCTCCTTGAAGATATGAAGCTTCTTTACGAGCTTAAATGGGTTAAATTGAGCCCGGATGACGAGAGGGCGTTTCTTAAGCATCTTGCCGATTTGTGATAGACGCAATCCCTGCAACGCACCAGCCGAATCAGGAAAGGGTTGACAAGGGGTTGCTTTTATGTATACTTAATATGTATATGTGGGAAATCGGGATTATTCACTTGACAAACAGACGATTTTGATTATAATCATGTCCGATGGAAGACAAGCAAAGGAAGCGTGGATTGAATAACTCGAAAGAGTGCGGAGATTATTCGCCTCGACCGTCAGGTCGAGGCTTTTTTCTGTTGTCAAGATGGAGCTTCAAGAACGGTAAGCCTTTGCTTAAGTTTTATGCGCATACCCCCAACGATCAATGGCGGTTCAGACGCAGCTGGATATTCAAGAAATTTCTCAGCCGCGCCCTGAGGGGCGAGAACCGGACAAACAATTCGTCCTCGAAAACGAGACACGGTTCGGATGCCGTCTGCCGCTACATAAGATCGATAGCTAATCCCGATATTTGCTTCGACAGTTTCTTCTACCTTCTCGTTTCGGGATATGCGGGAGGCAACTCGGAAGCGTCAATGGCGGCGTACGTCCGCGCTGATGCTTTAGATTCAAGCCTCGATGCATTGCGTCGGGGCTTTTATTTTGCTGAAATAAACGGGATAACAAAGGAGGTTCGATGAACCAGCCGTCTGAAAAAGATGGTCTTGCCCTGGAATTGGAGCTTCTCAGGGCCGAGATATTCGAAAGGCTTTACAGCGCGATGACCTCTGAAATCAATCCAAGACTTGATAGGCATCTTGCGGCTTTCGTGAAGGAATGGACTGACGATTTCATGAGCCTGCCTGACGCATCTGTCAGTAAATTCATGGAGATGTTGTGATAAGCGAGTTAAGCGGACGGTTGCTGATATGAGTCTTGAGCCGATTAGATTTGCGAAAGCGGGAGCGGGAAAGCGCAAGCCGAAGGAGACTATGTGGACGGAATGATGAAAACGAGTGACGCAGAAATGGAACTTTTAAAGAGCGAGCTTCTTGAAAAGGTGGAGAAGATGTTCGGTTCGTTTTGTGCGTCCGAAGCCTTTGTAAAACAGGAATTATGTCGCCTTGAATCCCTGTACAGCGGAGTGGCATGACGGGCGACATTAATGTAAACCGGAAAACAACCCCAAAACCTTTAGGAGGTATAATGGGTCATAGCGCAAATAAGGGCGGCTTTATAAAGGCGGCCCTCTTTGCAGTACTGGGCATCCTTCTGGCAGTTCCTGCCGTGGACGCGCAGGTAACGGTAAAGGGCGACGCCCGCTACCGCTTCGAGTACTTTGCCGAAGGAAAGAACACCGATACCCTTCAGGGTCCGGACACGACAACGACCCGCTACCGCAACCGCATCCGCGGACGCGTAGGCGTGGAAGCAAAGCTTTCCGAAGAGCTCAAAGCCTATATAGGGCTTGCCACAGGCGGAATCGACCCGGTGTCCACGAACCAGACCTTTGACGATGCGTTTAGCACCAAGGTTATCGGTCTTGACCTGACGTATTTCGAGTGGAAACCGTCCTTAGTTCCAGGACTCAATCTATCCGGAGGCAAGGTAAAGAAGCCATGGGTAATGGTTACAGACCTTGTGTGGGACGGCGACCTCAATCCCGAAGGACTTTTCCTTTCCTACACGCCGTCGTTCGGATTGATAAGCCCCTTCCTTACGGGCACCTACTTCTGGGTGGACGAGACCTCCGGCGACAACAAAGACTTGATGCTCTATACAGGCCAGCTCGGAACCAGGCTCGCATTCGGAAACGGAATCGGCCTTATGCTCGGCGCCTCCTACATCACATACACGAATATCCAGGGTCATAAGTGGCTGTACGATGACAAGGGATTCGGCAACACCGAGGGCGAAGATATGATAATCGACACACTTACCGGTGATACTTCCTATGTGAAGAACAAGACCTTTGCCTGCGGCTATGACCTTCTTGATATCATCGCGGAGTTCGGCATTCGCATCGGAACGTTTCCGATTTCGGTGTACGGCGACTACGTCATGAACATAGCCGCCGATGAAGACAACGCCGGCATGATGTTCGGCGTACGTCTGGGCAAGGCCTCCAATCCAGGAAGCTTCGAGATAGAGGCCAACTACAGAACGCTTGACAAGGACGCCGCGCTTGGGGTTTTCACCGACTCCGATTTCCGCGGCGGCGGAACAAACGGTTCCGGCTTCAAGTTCTCGGGCAAGTACCAGCTGTCACCGGCCGTCCAGCCCGGCTTGACAGTATTCTACAACACCAAAGGCCTTGGCGACGGCGTTAACGACCGGCTGCCTTACACCCGCGTACAGGCCGATGTAAACTTCAAGTTTTAACAGCTTAGGAGGTATTAGTATATGAAATCAAAGAGCAACTTACCAGGCGCATTCTTCAAGGGCTTGCTTCTTGCTGGTTTAGCCCTTACGTTCACAGGCGCAAAAAAAACAAACGAGCTTCGCATTAAAGGCTCGGATACGATGGTCAACCTCGCGTCGGCATGGGCAGAGGCCTACATGCAGACTCACTCTGATGTCTACATCTCGGTTGACGGAGGCGGTTCCGGTACAGGCATAGCCTCCCTCATAAACGGAACCGTGGAGATAGCCAATGCGTCACGAGAGATAAAGCAGAAGGAGAAGGAAGCGGCGGCGGCAAACTACATCAATCCTGTAGAAACCAAAGTCGCACGCGACGCCATCTCCTTCATCGTGAATCCGTCGAATCCGGTTAAGGAACTGACCATGGAACAACTTGCCAAGATGTATACGGGTCAGATAACGAACTGGAACCAGGTGGGCGGACCCAATCAGAAGATTACCTTGTGCGCGCGCGAGAACACTTCCGGAACCTATGCTTTCGTGCAGGAGTTCGTGATGAAGAATAAGGACTATGCGCAGACAACCCTGCATCTTCCGTCCAACGCGGCTATTGTGCAGGAAGTCGAGCAGAACAAAGGAGCTATTGGATACTGCGGTCTGGGCTATCTTCTGGAGGCAGGCAACAAGGTTAAGGCCGTGGGCGTAAAAAAGAGCTCGTCCTCGTCCGCCGTGACGCCTTCAGAGGCAAACGTGAAGAACGGCACCTATCCCGTGGCTCGTTTCCTATATGTATACACTCCAGGCCAGCCGTCAGGCTTGACCAAAAAGTTCATAGATTTCTGCGTAAGCCCGGAGGGTCAGAAGATTGTTGTCGAAGCAGGCTTCGTGACCCTTAAATAAGAGGCAATTGACCCTTGACCCTCTCCCTCATTCAAAGGAAGGCGGCAAACCAGCCGCCTTCCGAAATTGTTTGCGCAGAAAGAAAAAACGCTCAGAATCCAAAAAATCACGCGGGATATCAGGAAATGAAAAGCTTTAATAAGATTGATGCAAGGGGCATATACTATGCCCTGAGAGCGATTGGTTTCAGTATCTCTGACTATACAGAGGATTACATTACCCTGTGCGACGACTTGCTGGTTGTGGTGCTCAAAAGAGAGTGGATGAAGCCGGAAAACGAAACGCCCGACAGGGAGCTGGTAAGACAGGCTAAATGGATATTCAGCCAGCACAACGCCGAGACGCTCATGAAACTGGCGTCGAGAAACAAGAACCTCAGCAATGTTTTAGCGTATCTGGAATTGAAAGCGGATGATAATCAGGAGCAAACGGAAATAGGTGCTAATATCTTGAGAGCTAATGAAGACTTACTCGATAGAGTCTCTCGGCTTGCGCCGAAGAAAACTGGTTCGGATATGGTTCAATCAAACGGCCGCAACAGGCTTAACCATGTTTTAGGGCCCGAACAGGGCACTATTCGCGGTGATGATTTTCGCATTTCACAAAAGAAATATGATGATGCGGGTTGACTTGAAACCAATTATGAAGAAACTACTGAAAAGAAACTCAATAAGCTCTAAGGAGGAGAATCGTGGGTATGCAAAGCGTTAAGACCTTCATAGTGTCTTCGATTATTGTTCTTTCGATCGCAGGCTGCAGGAATAAGGATGAGCAGGCGATTACAATTAAAGGTTCGGATACAATGGTAAACCTCGTCTCTGCATGGGCTGAGGGCTACATGACCGCAAACCCCAAGACCTCCATCTCGGTAGACGGCGGCGGCTCAGGAACGGGCGTCGCCGCGCTCATAAGCGGAACTGCGGATATAGCAGCTTCATCCCGGAGCATCAAGCCCGAGGAGGAAGCTCAAGGAAAGGTAAACGGAATAACTCCTGTAGAGCATACGGTGGCGCGCGACGCCATATCAGTCATCGTAAATCCCTCAAACCCTGTTGCAGAACTCTCAATGGAGCAGATAGCCGCAGTCTACAAAGGCGAGATAACGAACTGGAGCAAGGTGGGCGGTCCTGATGAAAAGATAACGGTTCTTTCGAGGGAGAACTCCTCCGGAACCTACGCTTTCTTTCAGGAGCACGTTTTGAATAACAAGGATTACTCCAAGGCCGCGCTTTTTCTTACTTCCAACGCCACCATTGTCCAGGAGGTCTCGGCGAACAAGTGGGCAATCGGCTACTGCGGGCTCGGATATCTCATAGAAGCAAAGGGCAAGATAAAGCCGGTAGCGGTCAAGAAGGACGCCTTTTCTGCGGCCGTAATCCCTTCGGAGGAGACCGTAAATTCCGGCGCATACTCAATCGCCCGGCCGCTCTATCTCTACACGGCAGGAGAACCTAAAGGCCTGGTCAAGAGCTTTATTGACTTCGCGATGAGCGAGAAGGGGCAAAAGATAGTGGTCGAAACAGGTTTCGTGACGGCAAGATGATGCGCCGGGAACCAATTAGTCCGCTTACCGGCACCAAGCGCCGGAGGTTTTTTTGAACATTGCCAAATCGTCAACAAAGCCGGAAAGGATGAAGGCTAACCGTGCGGTCTGGCAGGACACGGCCATCCGGATAATCCTTACTGGTCTCGGCTCCACCAGCATCCTTATAGTCATTCTCATATTCATCTTCCTCTTCAGGGAAGCTCTGCCTTTTTCATGGAAGCCTGGACTCGATAAGCTCTTCAGCGGGAACTGGATTCCGACATCGCCGGTCAAGGAGCAGTTCGGGGTTTTTCCTCTCATAACCGGCACGCTCATCGTGACCTTAATTGCAACCGCGATAGCGATTCCCTTCGGGATATGCGCGGCCGTCTACGTAGCCGAGATCGCCTCGACGCCCGAGCGCGAGTTCTTCAAGCCGTTCATAGAGCTTCTTGCCGGGATTCCATCGGTCGTAATCGGGTTCTTCGGTCTTATTGTTCTCGCTCCGCTTGTTCAAAGGGTTTTCCATCTCGATTCAGGGCTCAATGCTGTTACGGGAGCTCTGCTGCTTGCTCTCATGGCTTCGCCCACAATAATCTCCATTTCCGAGGATGCAATACGCTCAGTCCCCCGCTCCTACAAGGAGGCTTCGCTCGCGCTGGGAGCAAGCAAGATGCAGACCATCTGGAAGGTTACTTTCCCTGCATCTCTCTCAGGCATTATCGCGGCCGTAATGCTCGGAATGGGCCGCGTTATCGGCGAGACGATGGCTGTTCTTATGGTTACGGGGAACGCGCCGATTCTGAGGATCAACCCTTTTCTTTCGGTAAGAACGATGACGGCAACCATAGCCGCTGAGATGGGCGAGGTGGCATTCGGCAGCGACCACTACCGAGCGCTTTTCTGGATAGGGATACTCCTGCTTCTCTCCACGTTCGGCCTCAATATGATAGCCCAGCGCGCGCTTCGCAGATTCGGGAGTACGCGCAGATGATTACTCGAAGAACAATTACCGACGCTTTTTTGCGCTGGCTCATACGAATCGCAACCTACTTGATAGTCATCGTGGTCGGCTACATTCTCGTCGATATCATAATAAAGGGACTTCCTGCAATGAACTGGGAGTTTCTCTCTTCTTTTCCCAAACGCAGAGGCACGCAGGGAGGCATACTCCCGGCGATAATGGGAACGCTTTTCCTGGTTACGGGCACTATCGTCGTTGCACTGCCTCTTGGCGTTGCAAGCGCCATATATCTCACAGAGTATGCGAAGGATAACCGCTTCACGAGAACGATACGTCTTGCCATCATTACTCTTGCAGGGGTGCCTTCAATCGTATTCGGCTTATTCGGGCTTGGCCTTTTCGTGCTCTTCTTCGGGTTCGGGCCTTCAATCGTATCAGGAAGCCTGACCCTTGCCTGCATGATACTGCCGACCATTATCGTAGCGTCCGAGGAGGCGCTTAAGGCAGTGCCCCAGTCCTTGCGCGAGGGGAGTCTTGCTCTGGGTGCAACAAAGTGGCAGACGATTCGCAAGAATGTGCTTCCTTACGCCGTGCCGGGAATCATAACGGGCTCAATCCTTGGAATCGGACGCGCCGCCGGGGAGACAGCGCCAATACTCTTGACTGCGGCGGCGTTTTTCATGCCGAAGCTTCCAAGGGGAATACTCGACAAGGTGATGGCGCTTCCCTATCACCTGTTTGTGCTGACTACGCAGGTTCCGGACGCTCCCGAATCCTATAAGTACGGGACCGCTTTGACGCTCATAGCTCTTGTTTTAGGAATCAACCTTGTTGCAATCATTATAAGAATCCGCATGAGGAGAAAAACCAGATGGTAAAAGAAAAAAGGAATCTTAAGATAACGACCTTATCTCAATCAAGAGCGGGGGATGTGCACGCCGGATACCCTAAGCCGGCTATAAGAACTGAGCACCTTAATTTCTACTACGGCTCGACTCAGGCCTTGTTCGACGTCACTCTCGATTTTCCTTCAAGACAAGTTACGGCTTTGATAGGTCCATCCGGATGCGGAAAGTCCACCTATCTTAGGACCCTTAACCGCATGAACGATATCATCAGCGGAACAAGGATTTCCGGAAAGGTTCTAATACATGGCGAGGACATATATGCAAGGAACGCCGACGTTGTCGAACTCAGGAAAAAAGTGGGTATGGTCTTCCAGAAGTCCAATCCCTTTCCGAAGTCGATTTTCGAAAACGTGGCGTACGGTCCGCGCATACACGGAGAGCGCTCCAAGTCAAAGCTTTCCGAGATAGTTGAGCGAAGCCTTGTGCGTGCAGGGTTGTGGGACGAGGTAAAGGACAGGCTCGAAAAGAACGCGCTCGATTTCTCCGGAGGACAGCAGCAGAGACTTTGCATCGCCCGGGCTCTGGCCATTGATCCCGATGTTCTTCTGATGGATGAGCCCACTTCGTCTCTTGACCCCAAGGCTACAGCACGCGTCGAGGACCTTGTAAGCGAACTCGTCAAGGACTACACAATCATCATTGTAACTCACAACATACAGCAAGCGGCGCGCGTCTCCGATTATACAGCATTTCTATACGAAGGCAGGCTAATCGAATTCGGAGTTACGACGAAGATGTTTACCAGACCTAAAGAAAAGCAAACGGAAGACTACATAACGGGCCGGTTCGGTTGAGCCGATTCGGCTAAGGAGGAAGAATGTCAAGACATCTGGAAAGAGAGATAACGAAACTGAAGAAGAAGATTCTCAAGCTTGGCAGAGCCGTGGAAGAAAGCATTACAAACGCTGTCCTATCTATTAAAAATCGCGACGCCGCGCTTGCGCGCAAGGTCATTTTAAACGACATAGAGATAGACAAGATGGAGGTCAATACCGAAGAGGAATGCCTCAAGATTCTTGCCCTCCACCAGCCGGTCGCGATAGACCTCAGATTCATCATCGGCGTACTGAAGATGAACAGCGACTTCGAAAGAATGGCTGATCTTGCATCAAATATCGCCGAACGTTCACTGGACCTCGCCGAGCATAAAAGGAAAGTGGAAGTTCCTAAGGATATATTCACAATGGCTGAAAAGGTCAAGGCAATAGTGGAGAAAAGCATGAAATCGATGATAAACATGAGCTCGGCAATGTCGCGTGAAGTATGCAATGACGACGACGAAATAGACGAGCTTCATAAAAAGATTTTCGCGGATGGGAAAATCGTGATGTCGAATGACAAAACCAAGATAGAAACCACTACTCTAATCCTATCCATCTCAAGATACCTCGAAAGGATTGCCGATCACGCAACCAACATTGCCGAAGACGTGGTCTATATGGTCGAAGGGATAATACACAGGCATGTCTACAAATTTCAGAAGGAAGCCTCGAAAGAGTAACTCCTCGCGCCATCCGCTTGGTCATTAACTTGACACGGCGTCAAATCCCTACATAATTAGAAACTTATGGCTAATATCTTAGGAAAAATTTTCGGTACAAAGCAGGAGCGCGAGGTAAAGAGGATGACTCCAATAGTAGAGGAGATAAACGACAATCTCCTTGCGCTTCACGACTATGTTTCCACTCCGGCGCCCATCACTCACCTTGCTGCCGTCACCGAGGATGAGGCAAGAAGCCAGGCTCGGGAATTCGAGAAAAGGTGGACGGAGCTGATTGCAGGAATTTCTTCAGACGACCCCGAGCGCGCGAAAAAAATACGCAAGGCGGAAGAGGACGCATCGGATTGGTTTACGGACGGCGAAGGAGGCGAGCGTCCTCAATTCGACTGGCGCGCCATATACTGGGGCATTGAAAGCGAATTGCGTTCTTCGAATCCCTTTGCCGGAGCGGGTGACGACTGGATACTAGAATATCTTAATGAAAGGGTCGGAAGACCGCTGTACAAGGAGCTTCGCGCAGAACTTGAGGCGAAAGATAAGAACGCCCCCAGACTCTGGCTTGAGGCAAAAAAGAATCTTCAAACGCGGGTCCGTCCAGCTCTTGTCGCGCGCACTAGAGCGTGGCAGAAGCGTTTCAGGGCTATAACGAGCGAACTGGAAGCGGAGGCAAAGAAGATTGACGAGCTTGAGCGCAAGGATTTCTGGAAGAAGCGTACTAATGAGGCGCTTGAGCCTATAATCGTTGAAGCATTTACGCTCGTTCGCGAGGCATGCTATCTTCTCCTGGGCAATGTGTGGAACGTTCGCGGCTTTGATGTGGAATGGGACATGTTCCCGTTCAACGTACAGGTTATCGGCGGAATAGTACTACACGAGGGAAAGATTGCCGAGATGCGTACTGGCGAGGGCAAGACCCTTGTTGCCACCATGCCTTTGTACCTCAACGCCCTCATGGGACGCGGCGCTCACCTAATTACGGTCAACGACTACCTTGCCGCGCGCGACAGGGAGTGGATGGGACCTGTATACGAGTATCTCGGACTTACGGTGGGCGTTATCCAGACCGGCATGTCGCCTCCTGAACGCAAGCCCATGTACGAGGCCGATATCACCTACGGCACTAACAACGAGTGCGGTTTTGACTATCTCCGCGACAACATGGTTATCTCCATGTCCCACAAGGTGCAGCGCGCTCACGCATACGCCATCGTGGACGAGGTTGACTCGGTGCTCATTGACGAGGCGCGTACGCCGCTGATTATTTCCGGAGCTACCGAGTACGTCGACAGGGGATACGCCCGCTACAAGCCTGGCGTGGAAAAGCTCTTCCGCTACCAGCAGGGATTGTCGAACGAGCGCGTAGCGCAGGCTGAAAAGCTTATGGAAGAGGGCAAGGATATGGATGCGGCACGCATGCTTCTTACGGTTAGGCGCGCAACACCCAAGCACAAGAGGCTTCTAAGAATTGAAAAAGAGGGCCCGATGAAGCGCCTTATCGACGACCTCGAATTAGCCATTATGCGCGACAAGAAGCTGCCCGAGATAGACGAAGAAAACTATTTTACCTACGACGAGCACAACCGGGCAGTTGAACTCAACGAAAAGGGCCGTGAACTGCTGAATCCGCATGATCACGAAGCCTTTACGCTTCCCGACCTCTCTACAGGCCTTGCCGAGATTGACAAACGCGACGGGGTATCCGCACAGCAGAAGCTGAAGCTAAAGGAGGAGCTTTACGAGGAGTATGCCCGCAAGAGCGAAATGCTCAACAACTACCATGCTCTTCTTAAGGCTTACGTCCTTTTCAACAGGGATGAGGATTACATAGTAGACGGAGGAAGGGTCGTAATCGTTGATCCTTTCACCGGCCGTCCCCAGCCGGGAAGGCGCTACTCCGATGGTCTGCATGAGGCTCTGGAGGCCAAGGAAAACGTGCAGGTCCAGGAGGAAACGCAGACGGTTGCTTCAGTCACCCACCAGAACTATTTCCGCATGTACGCAAAGCTTGCAGGCATGACAGGTACGGCTTTGACCGAGGCGAATGAGTTCTGGAACATCTACAAACTTGAGGTGCTGGAGATACCGACGAACAAGCCTATACGCCGCATAGATTATCCCGACATCGTCTACAAGACCCGCGCAGAGAAATACGCGGCCGTTATCGAGGAGATAGATGAGCTTCATAAAGAAGGCAGGCCGGTTCTTGTCGGAACAACGTCCGTAGACGTCTCAGAGACTTTATCAAGAATGCTCAAGCGCAAGGGCATCAATCACAACGTCCTGAACGCCAAGCAGCACCAGCGCGAAGCCGAAATAGTCAAGGATGCGGGAAGGCTCCACAGCGTGACAATCGCCACTAATATGGCCGGTCGTGGAACGGATATCAAGCTTACGCAGGAAGTGCTCGATATTCCGACGAAATGCCTTATTCAGAATGCCGAAACACAGGCCGATATCGAAAGAATGAAGCGGACCAAGGAATGCGAACAGGAGTATCCAACGGGGCTCATCATTATCGGCACCGAGCGTCACGAATCCCGTCGTATTGATAACCAGCTACGCGGACGTTCGGGTCGTCAGGGAGACCCTGGCGCCTCGCGCTTCTATCTCAGCCTAGAGGATGATCTGCTCAGGATCTTCGGAGCCGACCGCATGAATCAGGTCATCGAGCGTTTCGGGGGGAAGGAGATGGAGCCCATCTCCTCGCCGTTCGTGACTACGGCCATAGAGAGTGCGCAGAAAAGAGTCGAACAAAACAACTTCGAGATACGCAAAAGACTGCTTGAATACGACGACGTCATGAACAAGCAGCGCGAGGAGATATACGCTACCAGGGATGAGATACTGGCAGGAGAGGACCTGGATGGTCTCTGCCGTTTCATATTCTCGGAGGTTGTTGACCAGCTCGTCTTCGAGCGCTGTCAGTCACGCAACGCTGAGGAGTGGGACATGGAAGGTCTTGTCAGTGATTTCGTTACCTACTTCATGCTCGATTTTCCTGTGCCCCGGCCTGAAGAACAGTCGCGCATGAAGCGCGAGGAGCTCCTTGAAATTCTGAACGAGCGTACCGAAGAGGCGCTTAAGCTTCGTCGGGAGACCCTTGGCGAGGAAATATTCACAGAATTAAGGAATCTTGTGCTTCTTACGGTTATAGACAGACACTGGCGCGACCATCTATCGGAAATGGAGGAGCTGAGAAAAGGCATAAGCCTCAGGCAGTATGGCCAGAAGGACCCAATCATTGAATACAAAAAAGAGGCATACGGAAAATACCAGGAGATGGTCCGTTCCTTCCAGAAGGAGGTCACGAAGCTTTTATTCCGTGCCCAGCTCAGGCAGGCTCCAGCACGCAGACAGACGCCAGTCCGCGCCTACAAGGAGGAATCTGGTCCAGCAGAAGCCTCTCAGCAATCTGCAACAAATCAACCCCAGGCGCCAGGCGCGAAACCAGCACCTGCGCAGACTTCCACAAAGGTCGGCCGGAACGATCCCTGTCCGTGCGGCTCCGGAAAGAAGTACAAGAAATGCTGCTATCCCAAGTACGGATAAAGATGCTCTTTTCGTCTTTGCGACGAAAATTCGCAATAACATCGAGTTAATGAGAAAATGGAGGTTTCATGCAAAAAGCAATTTTTTCTTTAATTGTGAGTTACCCTTTCCTTTCGCCGAATTCGAAAGGAAAGATTTAAGGAGTTTTGATGGATAAGAATCTCGCAAAGCCCTTGAAGGACAAGCGAGTGCTTGTATGTTCAGGAGGATGGTCTTCAGAACGCGAGATATCTCTTCTTTCCGGCAGAAACGTGTTCGAAGCGCTTCGAAGGCAGGGGATAGAGGCCGTGAGTTTCGACCTGACGTCCCAATCTGATCTGCCCAGACTGCTCAAGGAGAAGCCCGACCTAATATTCATCGCCCTGCACGGCAAGATGGGCGAGGACGGCTCTTTTCAGGGCTTCTGCGAGACGGCGGGAATCCCCTACACGGGTTCAGGCGTTGAGGCATCCGCGCTCGGACTCGATAAGTGGGTCTCCAAGTGGGTTTTTGCCAGAAACGATATTCCTACGCCGCGTTTTTTCCCGCTTCATTCCGGCGAGGACTACATTCCAGTCGCCCGAAAGGCGATGCAGGAGTTCGGGTTTCCTTTGGTGATAAAGCCGCGCTACGAGGGTTCAAGCATAGGCGTAAAGATAGTGCACGAGGAGCTGGCGCTGCTGGAAGAAACCCGCAGAATCCAGACCGAGTTCGGCGATATTCTTCTTGAGGAGTTCATATCAGGAATGATAGGAACCTCGGGCATACTGGGTGATACTGCGCTGCCTCTGCTCGAACTCGTACCGAAGACTCAGGAGTTCTATGATTATCAGGCAAAGTATACTAAAGGGGCTACGGACTTCGTTTGTCCTGCACGAATCAATCCTGAACAGACAGCACTCACTCAAGAACTTAGTCTTAAGGCTTTTCGCTCAATCGGGGCAAGGCATTTCGGAAGGGTCGACTTCATGCTTTCCGAGAACGGCCAGCCCTTTTTTCTTGAGGTCAACACCATTCCAGGCCTTACCGATTTGAGTGATCTTCCTGCGGAGGCTCGGGCTCGGGGAATGGATTATGACGAGCTTATCGTTCGGATAGCGCTACTTGCCCTGCAATGAGATACCTTTCCATTATTCTATTATGCCTGCCTTTGTGGTCATCAACATACGGGGTCTCCGCAGGCAAGGCCTATCAGATAGACGACGCCGATCTTCGCATCATAACAAACCAGGGCTCAAGAAGACTTCCGCTTTTCGGTACGCCGGTAACGATTCTTATCGGAACAAGGCCTTACGTTCTTACGTCACAGGCGCTTTTTGCGGTCGATGCTTCAAAAGAGGAAATATCGGCAGTATTAAGGCTTGACAGGAGCTATTCCGGTGCCGTTATCGGCAAGGACGACCGCATATACCTGCTCGGCGCTGATGCCTTGAATGCGGTTCAGGGTTCGCAGACGAAGTTCAGCATTCTCTATACGTATGCGCTGCCTTCAGCGCCAGACAGGATGTTTCTTCTTCCATCAGGAAACATCTTTTTTTCGGGTCAGAAAAGCTTCGTCTATGATCCTGCCGCAAAGAACACGACCGACGCTTCGCCTGGCTGGACGCTTAAGAAACCCTCGATGAGCGGAAATGTTCTTATCGAATCCGAAGGTTCGAGCCTTCACTTCTACAACGTCTTAACCAAGGAATCCGCGAAGCTTGATTTGGCATCCGAGGTCAAGCAGATTGCTGTTTGGAGGGACAAGATATTAGCGTCAACTTCAGCCGAACTCATGCTTGTTGATCCTTTGAGCGCAAGAATCGTCACCCGCAGGCCTTATCTCAGTATCTCCAGGTTGTCGGCAGTGGATTCCGATACAATAGCGGTAGCGCTAGTCCCGGACGGAATAATCACGATGAGTCTTCCTTCACTCGAAGCTCTTGGAAGCTATAACGCATCTTGCGCTGACGGAGGCATCGGCTATCCGTTTTTCGGCAAGCCGCTTTTTATTTGCGGCGAGAAGCTTGCGCTTCCCGGAGGAACCAGGGAGACCGAACCATATCTAGTTCAGCCTGTTAAACCGCAGGATGGAAGCTATTATGCCCTTCAGGTAGGAGCATTCTCCAATCTGGCAAGCGTAGGACCTCTTATGGAAAGGCTTGCTAACCAGGGGCTTCCTTACTATACATTGGAAGACGCAAGCATGACGAAATTCAGGGTTGGATACTTTAAAACCAGAGCGGATGCAGAACGTATTCGCTCATACCTATCCGATATTAATGCCTGGATTGTTACCGAAAAAAATCAGCAAAACCTGATACATTCAATTCACGATTTAAACCATGATGTACGTCCTGATGGAATTGTTGCTAAGGCGGATAGTGTAATAATCATCACGCTGCGCGACCAGACATGGATTGAAGTACTCAAGGCTTCAAAACTTCCCGAATCCGCAACCGAGGTCTACCTTCAGGGAAACAAGGCGTACGCAAAACTGGAAAAGTCAGGCCTGAGGGAGCTTGTGCTGCCTGATTCCACACAATAGCTTTCTAAAAGTACATACCTGCCGACAACTCGAATTTGTTTTCAAGACCGCGCGTATCCGGATAAAGCGCGCCATCATATGAAAGGCGGACGCTTATCCCTTTCCCGAGTGAGCGCTCGATGCCTGCGTTCCAGGAAGGCGTCAAGCCAGGAGGATTATCCTTCGAGATAAGATAGGGGAGGAGGTCCTCGGCCACATCCGATTGCCTTTGAGTCAAAAGGAAGCCGGCCTTGAAACGCCAGCTCTTGCAAGGTTTTTCCGCCTGAACGCCCAACCACACCCTTTGAATATCAATCTGCCCGAGTTCCGGAAAGTACAAAGGTTCCTCGGCGACGAGATAGCCAAAGCCTAATGATGGCTCAAGTCTGGCCCAGAAATCCAGTATCGGTTCAAGAGCTATGCTCCATTGGTTTCTTGAACGGAGAGGTGTTTCCGCTCTTGTTCGTACTTCATTCATTGCAGAAGCTTTCAAACGCAGAAGATACTGTCTGTGAACCCTCGAGCGGATCTCTGCATCGACGTTCCAGCTTTCCAGGCGTTCGCGGAGGCCTCCCCATGCCGGAAAGAGCTGGTTTCTGTAGGAAGGGTAGAGGATCAGGCTGAAATAATCGCTGGCTGGAAGGATTGTTATCCTTGATGATGCATTAAGGTTGTTTGCAGAGTCCGTGCTCCTGTAATCCATGGTGGTCCACAACCGCAAGAAGTTCAAGTTCAAATCGGTTCCTAGAGAAGCGGAACGCTGGAGCGTGAGCGTCCCTGCGGTCTCGCGTATAACTACCTGTTTGTAGTCGCCCCCATCATCTGCGACATACTCTCCGGTTGTAGAATCCTTTGAGTAATCTCCGGTGCCGGGTTCTACAGGTAGATAGTCAATTCTCACATTAAGACTGGAAGCAAGATGCTGCGAGAGATCAAGCCAGAATTTAGTCCTTGCGGAAGGTGAGTACGTGAAGCGAAGATCGCCGAAGAACGCCTGTATATTCGAATCTCCCAGGGGAATGAATCTCTCAAATCCGGTCACAAGCGAAGTTTCAAGTCTATCAGTAATCCAGGTTCCTTCCAAGGCGAGGCGGTCGTAGTACAATGTATCTAGCCAGGTTTTGTTGCCGGCGGAATCCTTCTGGTCAATCCTTCTCGATAGAGTCGTTTTTATCGAGAGATTAGGGAGAGGGGTGATGCCGAAGCCTGCTAGTGGTTCAAAAGCCTGAGAATTCGGCAGCTTTCCCGTGTATCTTGACCATGAAAACCCTGCCACAGGCGTAAGAAAGCCGAAGCGCGGGTAGAGATTAGTTCGTATTCGCCATCTTGATGCAAGCCAGTCTGCGTAGATGTCTGCGAACTTGAATCTCACACTCGATTCCGCTCTCCATGCATTTGAATCCGACCACAAGTGTCCGGTTTTGACCCTGATGCTTAAGGAATCGATCGGGCTCCATTCAACTCCTGCCTCCTGTTCATTGAAAGAGGAAGAAAAAGTGTCGATGTTCCAGCGATCGGTTTTGTTGGCATTGATCTTTTCAACTGGGAGCCATGAGTGTTCTGTCTGAAGGATATGCGTTAAATAAAGGTTTACCCTATCGAATCTCAAATCGAAGCCTGCCTGATGGCTGTGTCCGAACATGGCGTTTGCCGTATTGTAAAGGTTAGGCATTTTTCTTGAGCCCGTTGCGGAAAGAAGAATGCTTGCGGGACCGAATCTCTTGTCGAACGAGAGACCGAGGAGCTCCTCGCTTTCCGGCAGCGGCGTCAATATCTCTGCGCGGTAATTCCCTGAACCCGGGCCTGCATAAATGAAAAACCCCGAATCAGGGTTAAGAACGTAGTCCCCTGCTGCTGAGTCGACGCTTCTGAAAGCGACATCGTAATCCCCTTCGCCAGGACCAACCCATTCGTAATGATTGCCTATCTGAAAGTAGCTTCCGTTTCCTTCTCCCACAAAACTTGCTCCCGGAAGTACAGCCTCATACGATGTCGCAGTGTCCAGTATCGCCTGCTGCTCAGCAGACCATGAATATAAAAGATGGTTCCGCGACTCCGCCTCCCTGTAGAAAAAAAAGCTGAACGGGCCACTGCTGAATCCCGCAAGTTCATTGTCAGCCGTATAATCATTCCCGGCGTAGACATATTCCGCCTCTATCCTTGAACGGGATTCAAGTTTCAGGGTGTTGCTGAAGGTTACCTCGCCCGTAGCATAGTCAATAACATAATCCTTGTCCCTGCCTCGCGCAAGGAGTCTGCCGTCAAGCCATATTTTCTCGGTTCCGGGTATCAACGGTTGTTCAGAATCCGTCCTGCCTATAAAGTACGGGCCGCGCTTGCCGTCTATGGGTTCTATCCCGCTGCTGCCTCTTTTGGTTCCTTCTATTCCGAATGCCAGCAAGGCGGTATTTTTGCCGAATGAAATCTCGCCTGTTGCGCCCTTTATTCTCCTCTCGATTGGACTGTACCCAGCCAAAGGATAAGAAATATCCAGGTCGCCAGCGCCCAGTTTCCATTTTTCTTGAGATAATAGTATGTTGATTCTATCAAAATCTTCAATCTTCTCGGTTGTTCCTTCAGGAACGAAGGATGCCTCCTCGTCAGTGATATAACCTTTAACGTCTACGCCAGCAAGATTCCCCGAAAGGTTAACCGTAAGCCCCTGTTTAAGGTCGCCTGCTCCCTTGTTGGTTACTGAAAGCGAAAATGTTTTTGAACCGTGAACGCCTAAATTGCCGGTATTGACTGACTCAGGCTCTGAAGATTTAAGAGCTGTTGAATCGAATCGGCTCTGGGAAGAGGGTTCGTAGACGCTGAACTCATTGAGGGCATCCGCAAGAGTCTTATAACTGACTACGACAGTTAAGGAATCAACTGGGGTTTTGTCGAGGATCAGCTTTGAATCTCTAATCAGCCATCCTGAATCAGGTGAAGGGCTTATGGATACTGAATTTTTCACTATATAAGGATAAGCCAGAAGGTATTCTAATCTTCCTGGTTCGAGTGTAATCGTTTCCTCTCGAGGTACGAGAAGGGATGATGCAATAAAAAAAGAAACAAGAAGCACTAGCGAATCATCAAGACGCGCTTTGAATCGGCGAGAATATAAAGCGCGTCCTTGGTCATTGCGATAAGGTATTGAGAAGTCGAGTATATCAAGGATTCCTGATTCGACTTCTCAAGTTCATCGCTCCAGTCAGCCTTTACTCTCTCGCCAGGGAAAAGGGGTATCAAGCTGTCGTCAAAACACTCGAGTCGCAGGGGTCGCCTTGTCAGGTTTATACTTTCCAATTGTCTTCCGAGGGGGGACAGACGCTTAAGTGAAAAATCAGACAACGTCCATATCTCGCCTATGCTTGTCAGGACTGCATCATCAATATCTTTCGCAATAACCCCTTTCTTTCCAGTCTTTAAATCGTAAAGGATTAATTCAGATCCCGATATCACGTAGAAAAGGTCTTCGTTGAGGAGAATTCTTTGCGCAAAAACAACCCTTTCAGGCAGGCTGATACTATCAACAACCGAACCAGGTGGCGAAAAAATCACTAAGCGGTCTCCTTCTCCTGTCAGAAAGGCTATTCTTCCCTGAGTTAAAGGCGTTAAGGCTTTTGCGGAAAAGGGGAGTTCAAGAGTATCCACCATCCCATGAAGCAGAAGCGCTAAAAGAATCACAAGTCAAAGCATAATCCCCTCCAAGCAGGTGTCAAGCGAGTGAAATTAAACTTTTGAGCGCTTATATTGTCAAACATGTTATCGAACAATTCTGAAAGGAGAAAAATATGTTCAAACTTGCCGCAATTCCCATGATTGCCGGAATGCTGCTTGCGGCGTCCGCAGTCCGCATGCCCGGAGGGCAGGGGTTCATGAATCCGGGGATGCTACTCAATCCTAAGGTTTCAGAGGAGCTCGATTTGACCCGTGATCAACAAGCCAAGATAAAGAAGATACAGGATGACCACCAGGAAAAGGTTCTCGATACAAAGCAAAAAATAGAGCGTCTGGGCCTCGAATTAAAAAGACTTTTTGAGGAGGATGCACCGCAGCAGTCCAAAATAGAAGCGAAGGTTCGTGAAATAGGCGCTTTGAGAACCGCCCTGCAGATAGAACGAGTGAATCTCTGCTTCGAGGTTCGCAAGCTGCTTACAGACGAACAAATAAAGAAGCTTAGGGATATGCATCCGTTCAGGGGTAGCGGGGAAGGGCCGCATGACGGTCAGGGGAGATTTAATCGATAAAAAAATAGCGGCTGGAGGCGCAATGTCTCTTGACAGTCGCTTGAGCCCCATGGTGTGTGGCCGGAGCTCTCCGGCCACCTTGCCAAAGGCTTTGCAATTACTATAATTTAAGTATGATTTTCTTGAATAAAGACAAAAAGGAGATAAAATGGTTAACTTAACCGCGACATTACTTCTCTCAACATTACTTGGAGCCGCACAGGGCGGTTGCCAGATGATGCAAGGTCAGGGAATGATGAATCAAGGCATGATGGGCGCAGGCGGGATGGGCGCAGGCATGCATTATTTCAGGATGCTGCATAATCCGCAAATGATAGAGATTCTCAATTTGACCGAAGATCAGCAGACAAAGCTCAAGAACTTGAGATATTCACAGCAGGAGAACGCTCTCGAGATAAGGCAGAAGCTGGAGAAGGAAGAACTGGCGCTTTCGAAGCTGATGGATGCAGAAAATCCCAACAGAGCGCAGATAGAAGCAAAGATCAAGACCATCGGTTCCCTGCGAACGGATCTTGAACTTCTGCATGCCGGAATGATTTTTGAGGTGCAGAAGATACTTACGGCCGACCAGTGGAAGATGTTAAAGGATATGCGTGGCGGATGCGGCATGGGATCGGGCTTTCCTCAGGGCAAGCCGGGAATGCTTGAGGACGATATGGATATGCCAGGAATGCACAACTGATGCCTTAAAGGGCTTGACTTAACTAAAAAAAAGGATTAATATGACCGGATAATATCCGGTCATGTTTTTTTGACCCTTCAAACTCTAGGAGGAAGCATGAAGCGTATATTAACCGTGTTGCTTGTTACAGCACTTCTTTATATCCCGCTCTCTTTAAGCGCACAAGCCAAAGGCGGAGGTAAAATCCATCCTATGATGATGGGTCCCAAGCTTTCCAGCACCGTTCTTCCGGTAAGCGGAATCCTTAATCCCTTGACCGTTTCGGGTGAGATGCTTATAAATCTCTACCGCAACGTGCTTTGGCTCAGAACCAACCTCGTGTCGCTCTCTATCCGCGACAGCTCAAACTATTTCGGTATAAATCTGGGATCTCCGTTCGATATCGTCTTCATGGGAAGATACAAGCAGTGGAGACCTTATGGCTTCGGCGGATTAGGGGTATCGGTTAATTCGTTTGGAGAGAATACTTCTTACTGGGCAGGCGTAGACCTTGGGGGAGGAGCTTCCTACGAGATCTCACGAGGACTCCATCTTTTCGGCGAACTTGGCGGCAGACTTGGGTATAACGGTACGGCTTTTGATTACGGTATTTTCCTGGGAGCGGGTGCAAGGTTTGCGTTCGTCTGGTAGTCATAGAATTTCTTGACATTCATCTCCAGGTAGCTAGAATACACGTGTTGCGCCCGTGGCTCAACTGGATAGAGCATCTGACTACGGATCAGAAGGTTGGGGGTTCAAGTCCCTCCGGGCGTACTTAAATCAAGCAAAAAGCGGCCGCGGCCGCTTTTTGCTTGCAAGCTTCAGCTTGACATTCCTCAGGTTGTAACTATCCTTAGAACTAATGCTTAAGGGTACAGATTCGCAAGGAGTTGTGTTGTGATTGGCTCCGAAGAGCGCTGGATGCGCGAAGCGCTTCGGGAGGCTGAGACCGCTTACAGGGAAGGTGAAATACCTGTGGGCGCCGTAGTCGTTCACGAGGGAAGGATAATCGGTCGGGGACATAATCAGACCGAACGGTTGAACGATCCGACAGCTCATGCGGAGATTATAGCTATTACGGCTGCAGCCGCGGCATTGGAGTCGTGGAGGCTCGTGAATACTGCATTGTACGTTTCGGTAGAACCCTGCATTATGTGCTCGGGAGCCATCGTTCTCGCGCGCATTCCGCTTGTGGTTTTCGGGGCTCGTGATGCGAAATTCGGTGCCGTTGCCTCGCTTTATAAGATAAGCGAAGACGAAAGACTCAACCACAGATTCGAGGTGAAAGAAGGAGTGCTTGCCCGAGAAGCGGCTTCGCTCATGCAATCGTTCTTTCGCGACAAAAGAAGGAACAAAGATTCAGGTGAGTCTGATATTAAACGGGCAAGCGGGGGAGATGAAATTTATTAACTTTAGTTTAAAGGAGAGATGGCCGAGTGGACGAAGGCGCACGACTCGAAATCGTGTAGGCGGCAACGTCTCGGGGGTTCAAATCCCTCTCTCTCCGTTTGAATATTCTGTTAGTGACTGCAATAACATCTGGAGGCGATAGAGCTGTTCTTCGTTTTTGTAATCGGTAAGTAAGATTTAAGGAAGGAGAAATGAATATGATAAGAAGAATAATGCTTTTAGTGTTTACAGCCACTATCGCTGTATCTGCTGAAAAAATTAAAATACCGCGGGAACCCTTCAAATCCCGTCTTGATAATCCCTATTATAGAGGCATTCTCGAAAGGTCGGCTAAAACCCCGTCTTGGGTCAATACCGCTGCATTAAAATATCTTACCTCCAGGATAGGGATAGCGGTTCCCGAGACTCTGCGGGTGCTTGTTTTAAGGGTCGAATTCCCAGAGGATGATGATTCGACTACCTGGGGCAACGGCAAGATGGATTTGAAGGGTTTCGGCACTCCATCCGACGGACTTTCCTACGATCCGCCCCACGACCGTAATTATTTCGAGAACCAGATGCTCGGGTTACGCAACTTTTATCTCCTGAACTCAAGGGGCAAGCTCGTCATTGAGTATGACGTTTATCCCAAGGAACCTTTCAGATGCTATCAGGTTTCGCATCAGATGGCATTCTACGGAGACTCAAGCAATCCGGACAGGGGCATCACGCTCTTAATGCGTGATGCGCTTCTTGCCGCGGCAAAGGACCCAGAGATAGATTTCTCCAGATACCATTATACCTATGCTGGAAGAAGCTTTGATATGGTGGTTGTCTTTCACGCAGGAAGCACGCTGCAGACATCGGCCGCTTACGGCTACACATCCGATGTCGCGTCAGCCACGGTTACGCCGGGCGCTCTTGATGCGTATACAGGCAGGGATTTTGTGGAGGCTGGAGGCGTACCGATATCTTCAGCCTCAATCCTGCCCGAATCACCCAGGGTAGAGGGAGCGATGTACGGACTTCCAGGCGTATTGTATCACGAGTTCGGGCACCTTCTTGGTGCATGGGACTTGTACGACGTTACCTATTACACGCAGGGTGTGGGCGCATGGTCGCTCATGGGAAGCGGCGGATGGCTGAGCTACCCGCCGGGCCAGATTCCTTCAATGCACGATGCGTTCCACCGCTACATATGGGGCTGGGATAGCGCGGTAGTCGTTGCACGCGATACGACCATATCCCTATACGCCGCAGAATTCGATACCTTGGCTATTCCTGAAAGAACCGGAGTCGAGCACCCCACCCTTGTAAAGATTCCTATCAGGGAGGGTGAGTATTTTCTTATTGAGAACAGACAGGTCGACATCCTTGCGAAGGACACGGTTGAAGTCGACGTTAAGGACGGAGTACCTATATGGGTCGTTAACGGCGAATACGATTCCTACCAGCCCGGATCAGGGATAATCATATGGCACGTGGATGAAGATGTGGTTGAGGAATGGGGCGATTACAATAGAATTAACTCCTGGATCAGATACGCATCTTACGGACAGCATAATGCAGTCGATATGGAGGAGGCCGACGGTATTCAGGACTATGAAATTCTTTACTTAAGCACACAGGCTTACGCGTCTCAGGGTTCTGTGTTCGATCCATTTTTTTCGGGCGGCAATACCGACTTCGGCATTTCTACCAATCCATCCTCGGATGGGTACTACGGCGAGACAGGAATCAACGTAGAGGTACTTGATCCATCAGACACCGTTATGAGGGTGAAGATCACGTTCGGCGACAACCTGAAGGGATTCCCCCAAACCGCTGAGAATCTCAATGAAGTCAACTTCATAAACGCCATGGATATTGACGGTAACGGAACAAAGGAGTTGGTCGCCTTCGGGTCGGGCCCTGACGGAGAGGGCCGGATAGGATATGCATGGAGAGCGAACGGACAGCCTTATGCTTCCACATCCCAGTTTCTTACCTTCAACTTCGGATCCTTGTCTTCGTCTCCCGCTTTCGGCGATGTTGACGGAGACGGTGTCGTAGAAGCCGTCCTTCTCGGTACAACTGGTCGGATTTCTGTCTTCGACACAGACTCGCTCATAAACGGGAGTCAAGCAGCTCCCAAGTCCGGATTTCCATTCGACTTATCGGGCAGGAGTTTTACAGCGTCGATGCTTGCAGATATTGATGGAGATGGCATCCTCGATATTGTCAGCGTCAATGAATTCGGCAAAGTCTATGCGTTGAAGGTCGAATCCGATACCGTTTCCATTATTTCAGGATTTCCTCTCGATCTCGGAGAGGAGGTAAGGGCAGGTTTCGCGCTTGTCCAAACCTCTCCTTTACGAATAGCCGTTATTGCATCCTCCGGAAACCTGTACGTCTTTGACCGCTCTGGGAAGACTGTTAAGGGGTTTCCTGTTGCGTTAGGCAAGGCTTCTGCCCAATGCGACGTTCCGCCTGTCGTCTGCGATATCGACGGAGACTCGAAGAGAGAGATCGTTGTTTTCGCCTATGAATATAGTTCTTACAGATACTTTGCCGTGGATTTAGACGGAGTAGTTAAATACAAGTCAACAAGGACGTTCCCTCCGCCTCTCACAGCCCCGGCTGTAGCTGATATGAACTCCGATGGGTTGCCAGAGGTTGTCTTCGGCTCATTGAACGGCATCTGGGCTCTTGAGGCTAACGGTGCTGCACTTGACGGGTATCCCCTGGTGTTTCCCGAAACTTACGACAGATTGGTGTGGATTCCTCATGAAGGATATCTATATCCTTTCACTTTTCCTTACACCTTCAGCTTTCGCACCTCGCCCGCAGTGGCCGATATCGACTCAGACGGCAAGATGGAGATTGTTGTAGGATCTCCTGATCATGGGGTGTATCTTCTGAAATCAGGAAACAGCAAGCCTTACAAAACGCTCTACACCAAGCTTGGTGTGGGCAGGGCTGTATCCGTTGCCGACCTGGATGGAAACGGAAAGCTCGACATTCTTGTCGGCGCTGACAGCGGTTTTGTAAATGTCTGGCGTACATCCGGTTCAAAGGCTTTATGGTCATCCTGGATGCATGATCCTGCGAATACCGGTCTGGTTACTGAGTCTTTTACTTCTCCTTCGGCTCCAAGCCAGCCGCTTACGGGTGTTTACGTTTATCCTAATCCTGCGGCGAACCATGCCTACTTAAGGGCGACGATAGGCGATGTTGACGACTTAAAGATTCAAATCATCGATATCGCAGGAAAGATTCAGGCCTCTCTTGAACCTGATTTTCAGCCTGGTATGATTAACGATATTCCTCTTGATCAGGTTCTTGCAGAATTGGTTTCAGGCCTTTACATAGTTCGAGTGGAGGCCGTGAAATCGGGCCTGAAAACGGTTGAACTCTACAAGCTTGGTATAGCTCGATAAAGGAGGATATGATGCTCATACTGCTGTCTCTTGTTTGCACGTCTCCGGATTTAGCTGGAACAATTCCTGATTCCGTCGTAATGACCAGAAAAGACCGTTTTGCGCCGTGGGCGTCTCTTCTTTTTCCGGGGTCGGGAGAATTGATGCGGGGCTATCAGACAAAGGGAGAGATTCTTTTGTGGATAGACGGTATAACGATTGCAGGCGTAGCAGGTTTCGGCTGGGATTCATATCAGAAAAACAACTCGGCAATCGGCATGGCAGCGATGAATGCAGGAGCCAATCCTCTCAACCGGTCCTCATCCTATCTTAATTCAATGGAGAGCTATATGTCTTCGGATGATTATAATGCCGATCTTCTTATCGAGGCTAGAAGCCGCTATCCCGATGACTTGGAGAAACAAAAGGAGTACTACGAGGCAAGAAAGATAGAGGATGAGGATGCATGGCTATGGAAGACGGACTCACTCAGGCTCGAATACTTTCAGCAGAGGACCTCGATGCGGAATTCTGTAGGGGCGGCTCAGATTCTTGCTGGAGTGATGGTGCTGACACGAGTGTTCAGCGTCTTCGACGTGAGCTTTTTCTCTCCTCCAAAAGAGTCCAGACTAGGCCTGATTCCTCAATTTGACAATCCCGGGGTGCAGCTGGTTTACCGCTTTTAGATATGCAACTTGAAACCGACTACATTGTCGTGGGTTCGGGGATTGCGGGGTTATGGTTTGCATATACTGTATCAAAGACCTCTAAGGTAATGGTTTTGACCAAGAAGGGGGATTCTGACTCCAACACGAACTATGCCCAGGGCGGTATCGCTGCTGCGGTTGGCTCTGACGATTCGCCGAGACTTCACCTTGAAGATACGTTGAACGCCGGAAACGGGTTGTGCGATATTGAAGCATCGAGAATAATGGTGGAGGAGGGTCCCGGTCTTGTAAGGGCGCTTAAAAAACTGCACATAGACTTTTCCACAAAAGCTGGAGCGTTTGAGCTTGGGATAGAGGGCGGACATTCAAAAAGAAGGGTCGTTCACGCTGCCGATACTACAGGCCAGGCCGTCGAGAACGGATTACTCGGTACGGTTCGTTCAAGCCGAAACGCGACTATTATGGAGCAGTTCTTCGTGATTGATTTGCTCATCGATGATAGCGGGCAATGCTACGGCGTTATTGCTTTTAATCGCGAAGATAACATGTTCGTTGAGATTCATGCAAAGGCCATTATGCTAGCCTCTGGCGGGCTCTGCTGGCTTTATGAGCATACGACCAATCCGAGAATCGCAACGGGAGACGGGGTTGCCATGGCCTGGAGAGCCGGCTGCGAGGCAAGAGACCTTGAATTCGTGCAGTTCCATCCGACCTCTCTTTTCGGCGCAACCATCGACGGCAGGGCATTCCTCATATCCGAAGCCGTCAGGGGAGAAGGAGGGATATTGAAGACGCCTGACGGCGAGCGTTTTATGACAAGATATCATAAAGACGCTGAGATGGCTCCGCGCGATGTCGTTGCAAGGTCTATATACAACGAACTCCGGACTCGAAGGCTCGATTACGTGCTTCTCGACCTTTCCTCAATCCCTTCCGAAAGAATACTCGAACGGTTTCCGATGATTGCTGAAACATGCAGGCGTTTCGGTCTTGATATCACAAAAGAACCCATTCCTGTTGTGCCTGCGGCGCACTATTCGGTCGGAGGAATAAAAACAGACTTATGGGGCCGCACTTCAGTCAAAGGAATTTATGCATCAGGCGAGTGCGCAAACACGGGTGTGCACGGCGCAAATCGTCTTGCATCGAACTCCCTTCTGGAGGCGCTGGTTTTTGCAAACAGAGCGGCAATGGCAACGCTTGAAGATAACGGACGGAACCCTTTAAAAATCTCAAAGATCCCTTTCCAATGCTGCCTTAAAAGCATTGAAGATCCATCTCTCATCAATTCGCTGGCTTCATCATTAAGACAAACTATGTGGAGATTTGCAGGAATCGTGCGCTCTGTCTCTGAGATGGAGCGCGGTCGCGCTCGAATTGCGGAACTCGTCAAGGAGCTCGATGCGCTTTATCCTCAAGGTACTTTCAGCCCGGCTATTCAGGAGCTTCGCAACATGCTTCTTGTGGGCGACTTGATACTTCAATCAGCGCTCAAGCGTAAGGAATCAAGGGGCCTGCATTACGTGGAAGAATACCCCAGCGTTCTTCCTGAAGCCGGACATACAATCTTGAAGCCAGATTAATCTCGACAACTTTATCAATAATGAAGAAGGCCCGCATTGCGGACCTTCAATTTTTTCAACCTTTTCAGGTTATGCTATACAAGGTATTACCAGCGAATCATGTGTATGGCGTTGTTCCAGTCTGCGAGTATCGCCTGTGTTGTAGAGCCTTCGCTTCTTATTATTACATCGCGCAGGTCGTTAGCGCCGACGATGTTTGTTATATCCTTGGTGCCGATGTGGTAAGGATACAGAGGATTTGTGAGATTCAGAACCCTAAGTCCGTAAATGCCGTCTGAGACGTACACTATGTTGCCGGAGGTCTGAATGCCCCAGGAATTGCTGGCCGGATCGCCTGCCCACAGAGCAGCCTGGTAAGGACTCGTCGGGTTACCCACATCGACGACGAGGAAGCCTTGCGTGCCGGCTGCAACATAGGCGTATGTTCCTGTTACGTATACCCTGTGAGCGGCATCGTAGGTAGAAAAGAGACTTACAGGTTGCATCGGATCTGATGCCGTAGGACTCCAGCTCAAAATCTCCATACCCGCATTGCCTTCAGCAATATAGATGTAGCCGTTGGTTACATGTATGTCTTCAGGTATATCGTAGAGAGTGTCGATAAACAAAGCGCCTGTGTTAGTGTAGTTAAAGTAAACGAGGGTATGGGTATTGGTGGCAGGATCGGTGCAACCGACAAAAATGTCGCTACCTATTGCATAGATGGCACGGGCTTCGCCTCCAAGAGTCGCTGCATCAACGTAAGTGGATTCAACAGGATTGAACGGATTACCGATATTATATGACCAGTAACCGCCTTTGCCGAAAGCTACGTGCAACAGACTTCCTGACACATACAAATCGTAGGCCCAAGCGCTGTTGTCATTTAATGGATGAGGGATGGTTGGTCCGGCATCAAGTCCGGCGCTTCCGAGTGTGAATATCTTTACGCTCTGTTCGCGAGTAGCGCAGAAGATGTAAAGATCCTTATTGGCAAGTCTTACGCCGTGACCGCCGCCTAGGGGCTGTCTGTTGCCTACGTATTCAAAGCTTTGAGTAGTCAGGGACTTTTGATCGGAGAGAGCCTCGTTGCCCGCTGAGTCAGTTACCTCGACGGAATAGTAGTAGGTTGTTCCAGGATCGAGCTTATCGTCTGTATACGTGGTATCAAATCTATTGTAGCCGTTTCCATAAGTGTAGGATACTATGGGATCTCCAAGCGTTCCGCTTACTTTGGAACGATAGACGCGGTATCCCATCCAGGATTGCTCGGCGCTTGTCCACATTATAGTGGCTTTTCGAGTTCCGATATCCTTAGGTTCAAGCATCTTTACCGCTTTA
>JAAYVC010000066.1 GCA_012517375.1 bacterium
ATACGTGCACAGCAGCCTGGGATACAGGAGTCCGGAGGAGTTCGAGGCCCTTTACTCCCAGCAAGTTCTTAAGGAAGCAATGTGAAATCTCTAAACTCATTTTACCTCAAATCTGTCTTGACAAATGGGTCGCACTACACTAAATAGACCTAGGTATGCAATGGATATTATAAATTCCATCCTGCAAAGAGCCCCTAGGCTAAAACCTATGCTTGATTTCGAACACCTTATCTTAAACATTGAAGCTGCCATTAAATATTATGCTGAGAATGAAATTGACAGTTACAATTTACAACAAGGTTCAATGAAGCAAATGGTCACTGTTTATAAACTGATGGGTAAAGACCAAAAAGTAAAAGAAGCCAAGATAAGAATTGCGGAGTCTTTTATTGAAGAAGCCGAATGGAAAAAAGAAAATTATCCAAGTGGAAATTCCGTTGCAGCAACCTTCTACGAAAAAGCTCTTCATGCATACATGGACATTGGTGGTTTTAAGACTAAAGTTGAGGAGTTAAAGAATAAAATCAAAGAAGCTCATGCGGCGGCCTTTGAAAAAGAATTTCGAATGACGAAGATCCCTATCGAAGTTGATAAGAAAATAATAGATTCACACCGAGAAAGGTATAAAGGCCGCAGCACACTTGAAGTATTTCATTTATTAATCACAGACCCCAATCTTATACCCTCGTTTGAGGGCGCAAAAAAGGCTACTGTTGAACACGCAAAGAAATATGTACTGATGCACTTAGTTAGTCAATCCGTAATCAGAAAAAATATCCGTGTAAAAACCTACGAAACTGATGATGATAGGTTTTACTTTTTTACATTGCAAAATTTCATGTTGGATTATCAGTTCAAAGCAAAGTTTTTCCTTGTGAATGCATACTGCGCCCTGAAAGAAGAACATCCAAATTGGGTTGCCGAGATGATCAAATATCTTAAAACTCTACCTCTTGTCAAAAAAAACAGACTTAAGTTAATTGAAAAGGGGTTAAGTGCCTTTGAAAGAGAAGATTATATCTCTGCAATTCACATTCTTGTATTTCAAATAGAGGGAATTCTAAGAGATACGGTGGAGGGGTTACGAATAGCACCATTTTCATACCACCGGGGAGAAATGAGAATAAAAAAATTATGGGATATCTTGGAAATATTACAGAAAGTTGAAGGAATAGATAAAGATATATTAATGCTAGTAAGGACTTCATTAGTGGATATCGGCGGTGAGAATCTCCGAAACGATTTAGCTCACGGCATTTTAGATTATGATGAATTTACAGGCTTGAGAGCACTTATTTTGATTTACATTCTTTTAAAGATTACGCCATATGACATTATTAGGAAAGAGAAACCTGAATCTGACGTAAAACAATAATAATTGAAGAGATTAATTGATAACCCTGAGTTACGTTATTCTTGAAGAACTCTCAATGAAGCCCCCCTCTCCCCCATTAATTAACCAACCCTTACTTATCTTCTTTCATTGTGTATAGGTTTGTATAACCGCGGCCCTTTTTAGCTCCGGGTATACGTGTGATGAGCCCTATGTCGCAAAGCTTTGCCAGCGCGCGGCGGATGGTCTTTTCGGAAAGGTTTTTCTTGTCCTTGTGCGCAAGCATCAAATCGCCTACGGTCAGCGTTGTCCAGCTGAACTTGAACGACGCAAGCGCTATGCGTTGAAGCTTTGTCAGCATCGGCAAGGCTTCGTCCACTTTTGGTAGATTCGTCAGTTCTCCCATGACCGATTGTACCCGCCATCCTGACTCGCGCCATTAAAACCTGACCACTCCCCCCTGAGTGGGGGAGGATGAAGGTGGGGGGAACTACTCCCCCTCCCTTCAGAGCTCCTCTAGAGCGCCGCCCTCACCACCAGGGGAGGGAGCTTCATTTAATGCCCCCTCCCCCCTGCGTGGGGGAGGATGAAGGTGGGGGGGAACTACTCCCCCTCCCTTCAGAGCTCTTCTAGAGCGCCGCCCTCACCACCAGGGGAGGGATGATTTCCAGGGTTCCCAATAAAGTTGCCCTGCAACTTTATTGGGTATGTCATCTTGACAACGGGCACTTTCTGGCTAAAGTTACAAGGGATGAGTTTCATATTACTGCTTATGCAAACGACCCTAGGGGGCGCCGACTACAAACCCTCCACCCTGCTGGTGCCGCCTTACCGATACACCATGGGCTACAACCGCGCAAACCGGTTTTACCTTTCATTGTATCTTGGCGGAACGTTCCATTTCAAGAACCCGCAGGGCTTAACTTCCTCTCTTCTCAAGATGTTCGATGATTCCACCACCATCCGTGATGACGGCAACGTTACGCTTGTTGCCGTGCACTCTGGCGCCGCAGAGATAATCTACAACGTGAAGTTCGAACGCCTGGCGCGCTACGGCAAGCCCGGCTCGGGCGATGGCGAATTCTTGAACCCCCTGGGCGTCGCCATGACTGCTGACGCCGACATCTACGTTGCCGATGCTGGCAACAACCGCGTGGTCCGCCTCAAGATGAATCCCGACGGCAACATCAGCTGGAAGGGCGCCATAGGCTCGGGCTTCAGCCACCCCTCGGACGTGGCTTGCGACTCGAAGGGCAACCTCTACGTGGCGGATGAGGAAAACAACCGCGTTGTCGTGTTGTCTCCAGAAGGAGCGGTGGTTTCGACATGGGAGCGCAAGCTTTTCAGACCGTCCGCAATAGCCGTAATCGACCGCGCAGACCCAGCAAACGATAACAAGGATAATTTCGTCATAGTTATAGACAGCCGCAAGAAAAGGGTGTCGATGTTCGATACCTACGGCGACTTGAAAGCGCAGGTTACCAATAAGGATATGGGTTACGAAAACACCGAGTTCGCTTACGCGGCCATAGACCGCTCGGGAAGCGTTTACGTGACCGACTCCTACAACCATCAGGTTCACAAGTTCGACCGCAAGCTTCATTATATAATAAGCATAGGCCGCGAAGGGAGTGACGATTATGAGTTTTATTCGCCAAGGGGCATCGCCATACACCGCCCAACAGGCCAGACGTTCATCGCCGAGGCCGAGGGCGGGCAGTACTACTTCATCGGCGCGGACGGGTTCATCGCCGGCTGCTACCCCAACCCCGTGCCGGTTGACAAGGGAGCGACCATCTCAATATACCTCACCGAGACCTCGACCATCGAGGTTTCCATTTACGACGAACAGGGATTCATCGTGCGCAAGCTCGCACCCCAGTATAAACAGCCAATCGGCGAGGCGTTAATAGCATGGGACGCAAGAAACGACAAGGGCGAACAGGTAGCGCCCGGTCGATACGTGATAAAGGCCGTTCTGACGCCTGCCAACCTTTCGGGAAGATTCTTCAAGAAGGAACTGGAAACAACCGTAAGATGCGTTTCTTCATAATCTTATCTCTGATGCTGGCCCTTTCGGGACCCTCCACCCTATCGGCTGCGCTTACGGATATAGGCGCCGATTTCGAGGATTACAGGGAAAGCCCGGCAACCGCTGCAGTGGGCAGTTGCGGTCTCGGCCTGGGGCTTGACCCTGCGGCCTGGAACTACAATCCTGCTGCCGGGGTGGACGCCGGCTCAGGCGTTCTCCTGAAGCACACATCCGCCTTCGACGACAATGCCCGCGTGATAAGCGACCTTTTATCTGCGAGCTACAAGACCGGGTTCGGCGGCATCGGACTTACGGTACTGCGAAACGGCGCAGGCTCCATCTCCTTCACGAGCCTTCCGGACTCCACAAGACCTCCGGGACCAGACAACAGGCCAAGGGTGGATTCGGTCGTTACGGCGTCCGACTGGCTCGGACAGGCATCAGTGGCGTTCAATTTGAAGCGCCTCTCCCTGGGCTCTAACGTTAATTTCATATACAGAGACCTTGTAGCGGCGACTGCCATAGGGTTCGGTGCGGACGTGGGCATTCGGTACGCTTTCGACTGGGGCCTTTCGCTTGCGGCAAGGGTAAAGAACGCATTCACGACTCCGGTCTTCTGGAGCACGGACTCGGTAGACCTTCTTTCGCCGAGAGCGGCTATTGGAGCGATGCAGGAGCTAAGGTTTGCAGGCCAGAAGCTCAGGCTCTATCTTGAGAGCGAGGCAAGCCTTTCGGGAATAGACACATTTGAAACCCGCATCGGTCCCGTATATTTGAGGCCAAGGGGAGGTCTCGAGTTCGTAATCAAGGACATAATAGCGCTTCGGGCGGGTCGCTCGGACTACGGATGGAGCGTCGGCGTGGGAGGAAAGTACAAGGGCTTCTTCATAGACTACTGCTACAGGGGTCACGACAGGGGGCTAGGCGGAACCCACCTGGTGGCGGCGGGATATACGTTCTAGACGCGGGAATGAGGTAGGCCGGGAAAATGCAGGGGCCAAGACGCGAAAGGCGCAGGCGATTGCGGGGACGAACAACATTAAAAAGTACGACTAAACATTGAAAACCGATCTTGAACAGGGATCGAATCATCTAAGACACATTTAATGAAAGGAGCAAAATGAAGATACGGATGATCGCGCTGCAATTGATTCTTATTTCATCGGTCGCAATGGCGGCAGATATTAATTCAGTGCTTAAGTCGGCAAGAAGAATGTGCGTCAACGACTCGGTGCCCCAAGCCCTTGCGATGCTTGAGGCCAAGGCAAAGGAACAGTGGACCGACCGCGAGAAGCTTCTCTTGCATACGGAGAAGGGCGACATATTGCTTTACTACGCAAGACTTCCGCTTGAGGCTTCAAAGGTTTATGCCGACCTTGCGGAATCCAAGCCTCCAAAGGACCTTGCGGGCGGCATATATTACCGTCTGGGAAGGGCGTATGAGAGGGCGGAGAAGTTCACGGACGCCGCAAAGTCGTACGAGAAGGTAGTGACGGAGTATCCTGATTCGCCTTTCAACGCCGCGGCTCTTTCGGCCATAGAAAGGACGTTCGTCAAGAACTACGAAGTGAAGGCAGCAGAGGTAGACGGATACCCGGTAAGCCAGCTGGAGGTGGAGGATATTATAGCGAAGCTTTCGCCTGAGGAGCAGGAGAAGGCTTCGACGCCTGAGGGACGCAAGGAGCTGCTGGAGAGAATCATCTACGAGAGACTTCTCAAGCTCGCGGCCGAGCGCCAGTATGCCCCGAAGGATTCGACAAAAGTAACCGTTCACCTGAGCTGCAAGACCTGCAGACCTAAGGACGTCATGATTCCCGGACACATGTCGAATCTTGCGCTCGAGAAACGAATCTACGAGAGCTCGAAAAGCCTTCTGCTCAGGCGTCTTTATGCAATAGAGGTCACCGAAAAACTCACCTTCACGGACAAGGAAAAGAGACGCTACTACAAAGACAACATCGAGAAGTTTACGAATCCCGCGCTGTATACGGTTCGCGAGATTGTCCTTGATTCATCCGGGCTCTACCTTGATACCATTAAACAGGCGCTGGCATCGGGCATGAGCTTCGATTCGTGCGCAAAGCTGTATTCGATTTCACAAAGCAAGTCCCGCGGAGGTTCGCTGGGCGAAAGGCCAGCGCATGCGCTTCCACAGGAGATTGCAGCAGTGGTCGACACGCTTAAGCCCGGCTCTCCGAGCGCTCCGTATAAGACACAAAGGGGTTGGGAGATAACGCTGGTCGAGTCCAAGCAGGCATCGAAAGTCAATCCGTACGAGGGTGTCGAAAAGAACGTAGAGGATTTAATGAAGCGCGACAAGATAAGGAGCCTGAGCGAAGACGCTGTTGCCCGCTTCCGCAAGCAAGCAGGCGTAGACTCGGTTCCGAACGGCGATACGCTCGCCCAAGTCGCAGGCCGGCTCATCCTCAAGGCCGATCTTGACGGATACATAGACGATTTGAGCCAGCGCATGCCAATCAATAAAGAGGATACCGCTATCGTGAAGCAGGCTCTCCTGCAGATGATAACGGACAGGGTGTTCGACCACGCAC
Organism: bacterium; assembly: GCA_012517375.1. Taxonomy (NCBI): domain Bacteria; species bacterium. The sequence continues at coordinate 5,918 of JAAYVC010000066.1, forward strand.
TCGCGGACGCTAAACTTTTTCTTGAGGACTCCCTTTCGGTGAGGAACGAATCAGACAGGATACAGCTCATTGTCAATTCATATCTCGCAGACGAAGTAGATTCGAAAACCAAGCCGACTGATGAACAGATTGCCGAATACTACAGCAAGCACAAGAAGGATTTCTTCCAGCCTGTAAAGGTAAGCGTTCGAGAGATGCTTGTAACCTCGGACGACACCTTGAAGATTGTCCAGAAGCTTCTCTCCGCAGGCGCGCCGTTCGACTCGCTCGCCAGGACTTACTCCGCAGCCGATTCCAAGTCCAGAGGCGGATACGTTGGATTCATCGAGGAAGGCAAGAGCGCCAAGCCTTACGAGCGCCAGGCTCTTAAGCTGAAGGAGAACGCAGTAACAAGACCCGTAAAGACCGACGAAGGCTACTGGCTCGTCAAATGCGAGTCCAGGCAGGAGGCCCGCCAGCCAACGCTCGATGATTCCCGCTACCAGATAAACTCGCTTCTTGCCAACCAGAAGAAGGACGAGCTGGAAAAGGCGCTTAAGGAAAGGCTCATGTCCGGAGCCGAGATAACCATCACCCAGGCAGGACCCGAGCCTTCGCCCACGCTCGAGATTACGCCCGTGCCTCCGGTTAATGATACAGAGAACCCTCCAGAGGATAACAACTAGAGGTCTGTTTCCGAGGTCATATGGACGAGGCGAAACCAAGTGACAGGCTGAACGACAAGTTGAGCGACAAGCTCTCGGGAGCGTGCCCGGAGGTGATAGTAGCCAGCATGCGCGATTTGCGTCCCAGGAGCGGGAAAGGCTCCGTCTGCCCCTTCTGCAAGGGTTCCGAGCAGATGACGCCTCCGGCGCTTTACGCACTGCCGGATGCCTCGGACTGGCAGATAAGGGTTTTTGCAAATCTCTACCCCTTCTTTTCAGCTGACCCTGATAGCGCTAGCTACGGCGTGCATGAGGTTATCGTGGAGACACAGCGCCACGACGCAACGCTCGAAAGCCTGACCGTGAAGGAGATAGCAAGGGTATTTGGCGCGATAAAGGCGAGGATGCAGCATCACAAGGAAAACGAGCGGCTTAAGGTCATCTTCGCATTCCGCAACCAGGGCTCGCTGGGCGGAGCATCCCTCGAGCACCCGCATACCCAGCTCGTCGGAATGTCGTGGGCGCCTCCAAGGATCGCTGCAGAGCACACGGGGTTCCTGGAGATGGCCGAAAAGGGCGAATGCCCCTGCTGCCTTTCTGCGAACGATCCCCTGATTGCGGCTGAGGAGCAGTCGTTCAGGGCGTTCTCGCCCCGGGTTCCGAGATTCCCGCGGGAGATATGGCTGGCTCCCGTTCGCCACGAGCCGTCTTTTACAGAACTCAAGCCCGAAGCGATTGACGATCTCGCATCGCTGCTAAAAAAGGTCCTACTGGGTCTTTCCGCCATTTTCAAGAATGCTCATAGACCTGAAGCCGCAAGGTCCCCGAAAGAGCCTGAAACGTCCTTTCAAGGATTCGATTACAACCTTGTGCTCCATACGGAACCGCTGGAAGACCAGTCCGGAACCTTTCACATGCACATCGAGATTCTGCCGCGCATGCATGCAATAGCCGGCTTCGAGATAGGTTCGGGAACGATGGTTAACCCCGTTGCGGCGGAGGATGCGGCTACAGCGCTCAGGGAGACGATGGCTCAGCGTGCTTGACACGAGGCTTGCGGCAAGTAATATTACACCTTGTTTCCGAAAGGAGACTTTTTCGCGGGAGTAGCTCAGCGGTAGAGCATCACCTTGCCAAGGTGGGGGTCGCGGGTTCAAATCCCGTCTCCCGCTTTGATACCCCAGAAAGTTACTGCATAACTTTCTGGGGACCCCTCAATAATAATCAAGGCGCGGTGGCATTTTAATATACCGGATTCATCCGGAGGGTAGCGGCTGGAAGCCGCATTGGTCGAACGAGCGCTCGAAGCACAGACGAGCGCTGGAAGCGCATGAGTTCGGCAGACCGATTTCAGACCCTGGTGTCTGACACGCTGAGAGCGTGTCTCTCCATTTCAAACCAGTCATTGCGAGTGTCGTTGCGAGCGACCGAAGCAATCGCCTTGCACTCTGGATAATACCGATGTTTGAGATACAGCCTCATTTAGGCTGTTGGTCGCTGCCTTTGATTTGAATTAATCTGCTTAAGCGGAGCTTAAGACCATGCGGCCTCTGGCCGCTCGCTCAGTGATGACGTTGGTGTGAAAGGGGCCGGAGAAAATAATTGTCTTTGCGAGACGGCTCCCAGCCGGCGAAGCAATCTATTCCTGAAGGGAATGTACCGATGGTTTACCCCTCCCTGGTGGAGCGGGATTGAGGGGGCGGGGACC
>JAAYVC010000067.1 GCA_012517375.1 bacterium
GGAAAAATCACGTTTAAGGGCTTATATTGTAAGTCAATAAACGGCTAAAACTTGAGTTTTAGCCGTTTATTGTTCAGTCGCTTGCTTAAAAACTTACGCCTTTTGAGCGGATAGCAGCTCGTCCATAGAAATCGAGCAGCCACGAGCTTCGGCGCCCTTGGCCCGGCCAATGATATCGAACCCGGAACCAATTTCTACGCCTATATCGTCGCTTTGAATAGCCTGGACACTCATCATGTTACCCAGCCAGTTAAGCCGAAGTAATCCCTGCTTGCCTTTAGGCAAAGGTTCCAGAGTGTCAGGGTCGACAACCCGGACTCTTGACCAGTGCGGGATCAACCTGTAGCGCGGTTCATTTATACCTTTTCTGTGGTTGTAGAACGCGTTGTCTGTAAAACCCCCGTGTAATTCGACCATTCCGTAGACGTTAACATGATGATGCGGGGGTATCCCCAGAATCTTTTCTGCAAGCTTGTGGTAATCATCTCTGGATATCTCTCTCGATTTTCCTTTGTTGCCTCCGCCGTCAAAAATGCGGCTGCCTGCGGGCAGCTTGAAAGAGATGCCCTGGGACTCGAAATAGTCGAATAAGTGGACGAAACCGAATGTCGCACCTGCGATTACGACCGGTTCTCCGGTTTTCTCCGCTTCTCTTAATCTTTCCGTAAGCCTGGGGATATCGAATCCGGTAGGCTTTATGAAGAATTCCGGTTTCCCTATGTAGTGTCCTTCTACAACCTGGATTAGTCCTCGAACAACAAAAGCGGTTTCAGGCGACAACTCCGGATCAGGACCAAGAAGCAAGGCGTGCAATTTCTCATCAGGAGAGTTATATAAGCCCATTCCAATAGCGCTTTGGAGAGACAGGTCAGCCAACTTAAGTCCTAATTCATTGAGATAAACCTTCGAACGTTTATTAGGATCCCCGGTTCCGCTGCTAGTTAAGAATTGCACCGTATCCTCCGCTGGAAAGGTGCGGAATTCAACTTCCTTGAAGGCACTGGTAGGAACTGCGGGTATCCGCTCCCAGGAATCTATAGTCCCCGGCTTGATTCCGCATTTATCGCAGTATTTCTGGTAGATAGGATTCGCGTTGTACTGATATTCGAACAGCCGAAGAGCCAGTTCGTTGTATTTCTTATCGACTTCGGGCTGCTCACGATCGCCCTTTATGAATGCCTCGATATCTTTTCCAAGGGATTGAACGAAATCGGAGTTGGGTCCGTATTTATCGGTCATCGGAACCTCCTATGAACGCTTAAGCGGTTTTTTTGATTCGTTCTAAGCGCCCAGCTCCGCATAGACCCTCTAACATACTCCTGTAAATAGATTTTCCAAGTATCATTCTATGGCATTTAATTGTAGCTACGAAAGCGATTATGTCAAGTTGCATTTAATCAAGACATAAGCCTAAAAAAGACTTGACAAAGCAAAAAAAAACTCTAATATAATACGTCTCACAGTTTTGGGTAATGCTGAACGTATAAAACTGGCCATTAATCACAGGAGGGTTAGTAAACTTAACGAAACTAAGGAGAGCATCATGAAAGACGATAAATACGAGATTAAGTACGATGAAAAAAACAGGGTGTTACGCGCCGAGCTCCACGACAAGTTCGATCCCGAAACCGCCGCTTCATTTTTCAAGGACTTCGGATCATTTAGTGAAGAGCAGCAGCGTTACTGCGTATTCAGCGTGCACGAAGACGCTCAAAAAATGGTTGACAAGGATACTCGAAAAGTCTTAAGTACCGGCGCCAAAGATCTCAAATGGCAGAAAATCGCTATAAAGGGAGCCAAATCATCACTTCGGATGGTTGCTAAAATCGTACTAATCGGAGCAGGTAAAGGCCTGGAAGTCAAATTCTTCGATACCGATGAAGAAACTTACGCCTGGCTTAACGCCGAACGGAACAAGACTGAAAAAAAAGCCTCTCAATAAAAGGGCAAGATAATGCGCCCGACTAAAACATCCAGTGATTTTGACAGCCGACTCAATAGATTGGAAGACGCCCTTACTTTAGCAGCAAGCGGGGACTACGATGTCGATATCGAGATAGATGAAAAAAATATAGATGCCTTGACAGCGATTGAGACAGGTGTAAAGGTACTTATTACCGACCTTGGGACCGAGGTTATCGAAAGCCGCAAGCGCGCCGAGGAGCTTGAGGAGAAGCTCGACCTCATCGAACAGCAGCGCAAGGCTATAGAGGAGCTCTCCACCCCCATCATAAAGATATGGGACCAGGTGCTCGTCTTGCCGCTGATTGGAACTTTGGACACAAGACGTTCGCAAAGGCTTACGGAA
>JAAYVC010000068.1 GCA_012517375.1 bacterium
ATACGCCGTAAATTTCGCTCCGCCCTTCATCGCCAGTACCTTCGTTATCGACGCTGTCAGCGTCGTCTTGCCGTGATCCACGTGTCCTATCGTTCCGATGTTCACGTGCGGCTTACTTCTGTCAAACTTGGCCTTCGCCATTGTATTTCCTCCTTGCTATATAGCTTTAGATTAAAGCCCACGGCCAGAATTGAACTGGCGACCTCTTCCTTACCAAGGAAGTGCTCTGCCGACTGAGCTACATGGGCGGGATTTCCCCAAAATGCAAACGTAGAGCTGAAATTATAACTATTGATTGAGGATTGTCAAGTGCGAAATTTAATGTAAATCATATCTTAGAACTCGATTACCCCGCTATGAGATATAAAGGAGATATATGCCGCTGCTGTCGGTAGTTTTACGGTTTTTTTATAAGTTCGAATGATTCAAAGAATCTCTGGAAATACTCGGCCGGAATTGCACCGATTACGGACTGAACCATAATCTCATAAAGTCTTGTTCCAATTACGTATCTCCTTGACGTGTACTGCACGGGCACGCCTGAAAAGGTCCCGGTAACCTGAAACACTCTGCCGGGCTGGCTGTCGACAGTTATCTTCTCGTTGTAGATAACCTTGCTGTTTTCAAACGAGGTGACAACATTAGCAAGGTTACCCTCGAGTAGAAGCTGTACTTCGTGCTCGAATGTTTCCTTATCCTTAATGTCAGCAAGATATGGAATATCCGTATAGCTCATCACAAAGGATCCCGAAGAAAAGTCGAAGGAGTAAAAATAAGTGGTCATTGATTTTCCGGCAACCATGCCTTGAGTAGAATCGAAAACGACAGGCGCAGGCATCAGGACGGAAAAACTCGAGTCTGCAGGAATTACATTAACCCAGGGAACTTCCTGGGCAGAAACGAGCGGTGAAACCGCAAAAATCGACAGGATTATTCTTATGATGTTCGCTTTTTCCATGCCGTATTAAACACAGCTCTCCCCAGAAGTCAACAAGCTGAAATCTCAATCCTACCCTTGCGCTCCACCCTCCCCCTGGAATATGCAATGAAGAGTATCTTATCTTAAATTAATACGACTTACAACAGCTTGAAAGAATCCATGAACTTCTTAATGCTTTCGTCGTTGGCGTCCGACTTGGTAGTTGTCGCCATTACCTGATACAGGCGCGTTCCGACAAGGTATGCCTTCCCGAACACCACCATCTCCATGCCGTTCTTTGTGCCGTCTGCGCGGTATTCCTTGCCGGGATGACCTCTAAGAGTGATGTCTCTTCTGTAGACGAACTCGCCGTCCGGGAACGTGCCGATAGCGCCTTCAACGCCGCCCTCAAGGATATCGTCCTTATCGGAATCCGTGAGTTCTATGCCCTCAAGAAAGGACATCTCGTTGTAGGCGACCATGTAGTAGGCTTTGGAAAGGCTTACGGAATACATGTGAATCATTATGGGTCCTGCAGCGGTCGAGGTCGAACTCGACTGAACCTCGACATCCTTTCCGGGCATCATTACTGAGAAGCCTGCCTCTTCGGACTTGTACTCCTGCCAGTCAGGCTTTGCGCCGCATCCGGCGAATAGAGCGACAAACATAACCAGAGCTGCCATTATTTTTAATGCGGACTTCATATCTCCTCCTATGAGATTTGGTTTGTGCTGATTAAATCCAGAATAAGGCTCGTGTCAAGTATTTTGAAAGACTTTACCCTGTCTCAAGGAATTATGCAAGTCATCAGCGAACTAGACCCCATGTAAGCCATAGGCTGAACGCACCAAGCATGCGAATGTACCTACCTCCACAAGGAGCGTAACCACTTAAGCTGTTACGGAAGGAGCGAGCATTCTTTGAGCCCCTTTCTTTAAGACAAGTGCCTGAGAGCCTGGCGAATTGCCCCTCTCTTTAAGGAGGGGCCGCGGGGGTTTGCCCCCCTTGATTAAGAGAGGTGGCCGCAGGCCGGGGGTATTTATCATAAACTTTGCGGATCGACCTTAAGGTCGGTCCCTACAAGTTAAATATATGGTTCTTAAAAAGCCTTTACTGGCATTGACAAAGATTCGATATATTGTATGATTTTTATGTTCAGCTTTGGAGGCTATCGTGGATATTACGTTAAGTCAAATCCTGAATCTAGTAGGGAAACTTGACGATGCTTCAAACGGTAATAGCGCAAGGGAGCGTTTTCGAAGCTATCTAATTAAAAATGTCACGAAGGTAAATCAGTTCAGAGATTATATCGGAGAGTGTTTAAGGGAATCTGGCGACCAATATAACAAAGCTTTGCAGGATTTGGTCAATCAACTCGGATATTATCTCGGTTTTGAGGTTACATTTGGTCGGTATAAAGGAGCTTCAGGAGAAGTTGGTAACGATGGGCTTTGGAAATCGCCAACAGGCTACTACATTGTAATTGAGGTTAAAACAACAGACGCATATGTCATCAAAACGGATACCCTTCTTAATTATATTAATAATCTTGTCTCTGATAACGTTATCCCCCCTAAGGCACCTACCCTAGGTCTCTATGTTGTTGGTCGTCCCGATGCAAAACTTCAACAACTTGAAAATGACATCATTCATTTTGGTCGTCAAAACCAGTTAAGAGTAATCTCCATCGATTCGCTTCTTTCATTAGTTGAGATGAAGTCCGAATACGATGTTTCACACGAGGACATTCTAGCAGTTATTAAGCCATCAGCTCCAACTATTGATCCCGTTGTAGAATTGATGCGTCGCTTGGTTGTACAAGAGAAAGCAGCCGGACATCCAGAGATAAGTACAACCTTTGAAAGGGGAACTGACCAAGTACCAACGGAAGAGGTAGCATACTGGATGTCGCCTGTTGTAGAGATGGAAGGGCGTACAGCGGAAGAATGTATTAAGGAATTAGTCGGGGAAGAAAAAGTATACGCCTTCGGTGAAAGAACCCCAGGACGTCAATACATAAAACCCGGCGATATGATGTGTTTCTATGCACAATTAACGGGAATTGTTGCACACGCTAGAGTTACAAGCAAACCTGAGGAAAGAAAACATCCTAAAGTCCGAAACCCAGAAAAGTATAAGTGGGTCTTTAAGTTAAGCGATGTCAAGCTTTACCTCAACAAGCCAGTTGCTATTGACTCTGCTTTAAGAACAAACTTAGACGCTTTCAAAGATAAAGATCCAAACCAAGCTTGGAGCTGGTTTGTTTTTACTACTCGGAAAATAACAAAACACGACTTTGAACTCCTGACAAAATCTATCTGAAGGTTAACCTAGGCCATCTTTTCCTGCCATATGATTGCGTGGATGTTTCGCTAAGTCCCCATCACTTGACCTTTGCGCGGTTGGTGAGTAGTATATAATCAAAATATAGCAAACTCGAAATTATTTGGAGGAATTCATGCCTGTGACCAAGTCATTCAAATACAAGCCGTTACACGCGCCAAGGGGGACGAAGCTCTCCTGCAAGGGCTGGCACCAGGAGGCGGCGCTGCGGATGCTTTACAACAATCTTGACCCCCGGGTGGCCGAGGACCCTGAGAATCTTATCGTCTACGGCGGCACAGGCAAGGCGGCACGCAACTGGCAAGCGTTTCGAGCAATTGTTAAGTCTCTGAAGACGATGGAGTCGGATGAGACCCTGCTCGTGCAGTCCGGAAAACCTGTCGGCATCTTCCGCACGCATCCCTGGTCGCCGAGGGTACTGATAGCCAACTCCAACCTCGTACCAAACTGGGCGAACTGGGATGAGTTCCGCCGTCTTGAGGCCTTGGGCCTCATCATGTACGGCCAGATGACCGCCGGCTCCTGGATTTACATAGGCACGCAGGGCATCATTCAGGGCACGTACGAGACGCTGGCAGAGCTTGCACGCCAGCACTTCGGCGGTTCGCTCAAAGGCAGACTTGTCTTGACCGCCGGCATGGGCGGCATGTCGGGCGCGCAGCCTTTAGCCGTAACCATGAACGAGGGAGTATGTTTGGATGTGGAGGTCAACGCTGCGAGGATAGAGAGGAAGATAAATGAAGGCTTCTGCGATCGCATGACGGATAAGCTCGACGAAGCCTTGCGCTGGTGCGAAGAGGCAAAGCGCAGTGGCGTTGGTTTATCCGTAGGATTAGTGGGCAACGCGGCGGACGTGCACCCGGAGCTTGTAAGACGGAGCATCATCCCCGATGTTGTGACCGACCAGACATCCGCGCATGACGAGCTCAACGGCTACGTCCCCAGGGGAATGTCATACGAACAGGCGCTGGAGTTGAGGAAAGCTGACCCCAAGACATACATCGAAAAAAGCTTTGAGTCCATGGCGCGGCACATGGAAGCGATGCTTGCGATGCAGAAGCAGGGCGCTCGAGCGTTCGACTACGGCAACAATATAAGAGGCCAAGCAAAAAAGGCGGGCGTTGCAAACGCGTTCGACGTCAAGGGCTTCGTGCCTTTGTATATCAGACCGTTGTTCTGCAAGGGCAAGGGTCCGTTCCGCTGGGCCGCGCTATCGGGCAGGAAGGATGATATCTACGCGACGGACGAGAAGGTGTTGAAGCTCTTCCCGGATGACGCCGCACTCCACCGCTGGATAAGGATGGCAGAAAAAAGGATACCGTTCCAGGGACTGCCCTGCCGCATCTGCTGGCTCGGCTACGGCGAGCGCGACCGCTTCGGCCTGGAGATAAACAAGATGGTGAAGCAAGGCAAGCTTGCCGCGCCTGTCGTGATGGGCCGCGATCATCTGGACACGGGCTCGGTAGCCTCGCCCAACCGCGAGACCGAGGCAATGCTCGACGGCTCGGACGCCATTGCCGACTGGCCGCTCCTCAACGCGATGTTGAATACGGCGTCGGGCGCGTCATGGGTCAGCGTCCACCACGGCGGCGGCGTAGGCATGGGGCTTTCGATCCACGCAGGCCAGGTCACGGTTGCGGACGGCACCGCCGAGATGGCAAAGCGGATTGAGCGCGTTCTAACGAATGATCCGGGCATCGGTGTCGCAAGGCACGCGGATGCCGGATATGAAATAGCAACGAAGGTAGCGAAGCAGAAGGGTATTAAGATTCCGATGAAGTGATCCCCCCACCTCTCATCCTCCCCCACAAGGGGGTAGGATACCTGCATTCTCCCTCCCCTGGTGGGAGGGAATAAAAGGGAGGGGGAAAGAAGAATGAAAAGGAATTTGACATCTGTCGCTAAGAGTCTGCGCAAACGTATGACTGACGCTGAAGCAAAGTTATGGCTTCATTTGCGACGCAAACAATCAGAAGCAAAATTCAGACGGCAGTGCCCAATAGGTAAATACATAGTTGATTTCGTTTCGTTTGATGCAAATGTGATTGTAGAAGTAGATGGAGGGCAGCATGCACAATCGGAATCCGATAAACTCAGGGATAAGTGGTTGATGTCACAGGGATTCAAGGTGTTGAGATTCTGGGATAACGATGTGCTTAAAAATATTGAGGCCGTTATTGAAGCAATACGCCGCGAAATCTCCCCTCCCCTGGTGGGAGGGGATTAAAGGGAGGGGGTAGTAAAAAATCACCTCCACCTCATTCCTCCCCCATCAAGGGGGAGGAATGGTAATGGCAAAGCGCATCGAGCGCGTGCTGACCAACGACCCCGGCATCGGCGTCGCGCGTCATGCTGACGCGGGGTATGAGATTGCTAAGAAAGTGGCTAAGAAGCAGGGAATTAAGATACCGATGTCCTAATCCCCCTTCTTGTTCCTCCTTAATAAGGGGGACTTAGGGAGGTCCTCTCTCCCTTGGGAGAAAGTAAAAGCATTTACACAAAAAGGTAATTGTCGGCGAATCCCGATTAGTCTAAGCCGCGATCGGACGAAACATAGACTTGATTGTGTCTGGTACGTTTCTTGCTAAGTCATTATATTGTAGATAATTAACGCCGGTTACCGGCAGGAGGAAAAAGATGAAGAGATTGCTAGTCCTTCTTGTTTTGAGTTTTTCAGCTCCAGCAATAATATTGGGTTGGATGAAAACTTATGGTGGGTCAAATTTTGATTATTCTTATGGTGTCCAGCGAACATCGAATAACGGATACATAATTGCTGGATACACTGAATCCTTTGGACCTAAAGGTTTCAACCTCTGGATAATTGTGACAAATTCCAAGGGAGATACCATATCCACTAAAATATACGGCGATGCGTACATTGATATGAAATATTCCCTGCAATCTACATTAGATGGCAACTTTATCATCTCGGCTGAAAAATGGAACGATTCCAACCCATTAAATACCGACCTTTGGGTGCTTAAATTGAAACCGAACGGTGATACACTTTGGACTCGAAGCTTTGATTACGGAGAAAGTGAATGGGGAAATTGGATTTCGCAAACTTCAGATGGTGGTTACATTGTGGCAGGCAACGATGATGCTTTTTCATCATTAATCAAGTTAGATGCCAACGGTGATAGTGTTTGGCCGTATGATTACTTTAAAATTCAGGAGCTATTCCTTTGCGTACAGGAAACTAACGATGGTAACTACATCGTTTGCGGGTTTTCAGCCGGATGGGGCACTAATACAAGCCAGGATCTTCGGTTGACAAAAATTAGTTCACAAGGAGAAGTTATCTGGGACAAGAAATACGGACTAACAGATTTTGATCGTGGGGATTGCGTTCGACAGACTTCCGATGGGGGGTATATTCTAACGGGACTCAGCACTACCCTAGGCGGCCTCTGGCTTCTAAAAACCAATGCTCAAGGAGATACCAGCTGGACTAAAGTGTTTAAAGATGGACGAGGGTATTGTGTACAGCAAACCAAGGACGGAGGATATATCATTACAGGTGAAGTATGGACATTGATTAAAACGGATCCACTTGGAAACGTAACCTGGACAAAGAAATACATTGATGTGGGGCGGTATGTTGAAGAAACTCCCGATGGAGGATTTATTGTAGTAGGCGCCAACAATTACTATAACCACAATATGGATATTTGTTTAATCAAAACCGATGCAAATGGCGACACTCTTTCCGCCGTTTCCGAACTTCCAGTAACGCCCTTCCCTGATTTCGAACTCCTCTCCCCTATCGGCCCGCGGATTGTGCTGCGCTTTGCGGAGGCGAAGGAGCCTCGAGTGTTGAGCGTCTTCGATGCGTCTGGCAGAAAGGTGGATGAGGTTGTAGCCCCTCAGGCGGGTGGTGTAGTGAACTGGGGCGAGTGTTACGGGCCTGGCGTATATTTCATGAGGGTTGAGAGTAAGGGAAACCGTCCACATAAGGTTGTGCTGATAAGATAGCCCACCCCATAAATCTACTTCATAGCTTTGCGGGGACCCCGTATTAATTCTTGAAGTAGGACTTTGATTCTTCAAACCTGGCTAATCATTCCATAGATTTTGTCCATGTTTTGTCTATCTTTTTTTGGAGGGGTCTACCCAACAAATCTGCTACGCAGCTTTGAGGGAACCACTATTATTGAAATCGATCTGCCGAAGCTGTATGCTTCGAGCCGAATGAGCTTTGGCCCATGCGACTCCAGTCGCTATTTGTCCATGATTCCTGACCTCAAAGAGTTAAACGTGACCTCATTTTAAGCGTGTGATTACTGTTAAAGGGATCTCGCCTGGAAACAATTTTTGGGGTAACTGCTTACGAAAATTGTTTAATTTACAGACCGGAGTACGATTATAAGTGCTTAATTTAAAAGAGCATATAGCACTATATTGATTCCCATCTTAAATGCTTCTTCCCGTACATCTTCAGGATTGTTGTGCGCAACCGTCCACCCATCCGAAGGGTTAGAGTTATAAGTATAGAAAATTACGAGCCTTCCAGCGTCATATAGCCCGAAGCCTTTAGGCGGACCGTCAACGTGCTTATGGGTTTGCGGAGGTCCGTTATCAAAATTATAGAATATATGGTATATTGGGTGGTCGAATGGAAGTTCTACAAGCTGAGAATTTGGCAATACTTGCGCAATTTCTCGTCTGAAGGTTGTATCCATGCCGTAGTCGTCATCGGCATAAAGAAAACCACCGGATTGGAGATAATCTTTTAATCTTTTACGTTCTGTTTCAGAAAAACGTACCTCACCATGACCGGTCATAAAAAGGAATGGATACCTCTTAAGTTCCATATCCAAAAGAGTTATAACTTTTTGTTCCTTAAGTATCTCTACGTTTGCCCTCTTTTCAATTTGCGACGCCAGATTAGGAAGCGCGTCAGGGTCGTTATACCAGTCACCTCCTCCTCCGTATTGGAGTCGCGCAAGTTGTATAGGTGTGAGGGTTATTGTAAGCAGTGTCAGAAAGGTCATACGCCTACGGCAACATCAAGAAGCCTCGTAAAAGTCGTATAAGAAACCCTGACATGGCCTATTTCTATTCTTCCAACCCCGTGAAAATCTGATCCGCCGGTAGGAATCAGCCTGTTTTCAATCGCAAAAGCGTAAAGCGTATCCTCAAGTGTTGGAGAATGCTCAGGATACCAGACCTCAATACCGTCAAGATAGTCAACCGTACGTTCAGCCGCATCGGGAATGCGATACATCCCTGGGTGAGCGAGAACTGCAACACCTTGATGCTCATGAATAAGATCTACCGCATCCGGTATCGCCAGTTTAACCTTAGGAACGTAAGCAAGACCGTCAGGTCCGAGATACCGACTGAAGATTTCGTGGATACTGGAGCCTCTGCCCTGGGCAATCAGCGCCTTTGCCACATGAAGCCTTCCTATTGATTTACCTTTTGAGAAACGACGCACCTCGTTCATATCAAGCTCTATTCCATGACGCTTTAGCCTGTCAAGAATATCCGAAGCTCTTTCCGTTCTCTTCATCTGATACCATTCAAGCTTTTCTTCGAGCTCGGATTCTCTCCCAGGCGCAAAGTATCCCAAGATGTGAATCTCATATCCTTCTAATTCACATGACAGTTCAACCCCTGAAAGTATATCTATCCCCAGTTCTCTTGCTTCAATACGAGCTTCTTCGACTCCAGCAATCGTATCGTGATCCGTTATCGAAATTCCTTTTAGATTGGTGTCGTGCGCAAGGCGAACAATCTCCTCTGGCGAATAAAGCCCATCTGAATAACTAGTGTGTATATGGAGGTCGACGGATAAACCTGTCACGAGACGATGTCTTTAGGAACGAGATTAAGGTTTTTGGATACCCTCTCGATAATCAGTTCGTCAATCTTCGGCTTGCGCTGTATATAACCTTCTATCATAGCATTATCGCACACTATATTTACAAGTCTCGGTCTTCCTCCTGAAAAAGATGCAACCGCATCAAGCGCCTTGTCTGTAAAAATAGGTTCCTGACTTCCTGATATTCTTAACCGATGCTGGATATACGCCTTTACTGCGTCTATCGTCAAGGGGTTGAGGGTGACGCGAACGGCAATACGCTGGTACAGAGCTGCGTTCTGAGCAAGATTGACCTCAAGATCAGGCAATCCTATCATGATAAAAGTGACTAACTTTCTTCCGTCGGAAGTCTCGAGATTCAGAAAACCTCTCAATTCCTCGATTGTGTCCGGGTCATCCATTTTGTTCGCTTCATCAATAAAAACCACCGTTTTCTTACCGCTGTTGTGTATCTCGAATAAACGATTAACAATCTCTGAGAAAAAATATGAAGAATCATCAGGAGGGTCCTCAATATCCATAAGGACACCAAATTTCTCCAATAGCCAACGCGGCTTAACGGAATGAGTGAGTACAATCATTCCGATATTATAGCGTTCATCCGATTCGAGTTCAGATAGAATTCTCCTTGAAAGAGTCGTTTTACCTGTACCTATCTCGCCTAAGAGCAGCGCAAGTCCGCGGCCCCTTTCTGCAGCGTGCAGGAGATACTCCCGCGCCACAGCATGCTGGGGGCTGTTGAAGTAAAAACGCGGATCAGGTTGAACCGCAAAGGGTTCGTATTTCAATCTGTAAAAAGTTTCGTATGCCATTAAATAAAATGAATGTGACCGGAGGATTCTTCTCCTCCGTTTTTTTCTTTGTTTTCGCTTGAATTTGGAAAATCATAAGTCATTTTTGTTCCTGTTCTTTCACCTGCAAGTTGATTAAGCCTCTTTCGAACGTTTATGGCTTCATCTTTTTTCCCTAAGTCTTCATAAACATTAATAAGTGCTTCCAGTACCGCTTGCTTTAGAGGTTTTTCTTTTTCTCTGAAGCTTTCAGTAAGAAGAAACGAAGCCGTCAGATTCCTATCTTCGACGTGAGCTAGAATTGAAAGCAATTCGTGCAGCTTCTCAACAGAAGGATTGTCGGAGTAGATTGCCTTGAATTCATAAAAGGCATCTTCCCATAAACCTTCATCTTTAAAAACTACTGCAAGTTCGCTTCTCTTTGCCAGATTATCTGTGGTCTTTTCAATTATAGAATCTATGGAAGCAAGAAATTCCTCGATATTTATATTTGAAAGATCGATACCCGCTTTAACAGTATCTTCCAACTCTGGAACTAATTCAGTTTCGGAGTCAACAAACCCTTCCTCTACTGTTTCGACATTCGGATAAGACTGGGCTTCCGCAATCGCGTCTCTCTCGTGCAAAACTTCCTCTGAGTCCGCGGATTGTGCAGGAGAAAAACCCATCTTCTTTACCATTTCATCGATATCTCCACCAGATGGCTCTTTAAGCTTTTGCAGTCTGCGCTTAGCTGCCTGGTTGGATTCATCTATTGAAAGGACTTTATCATAAAGCTTGATAGCAAGGTCTATTTGACCTCTCTCCTCATACATCTGAGCCGCCATGAGATACTCAGTCAATGCTTCGACCTTGAAGCCTATCTGCATTAAAAGTCCCGCTAGTTCAATCTTGCCTTCGGGATCAAGACCTTCGTTTCTCATGAATCCTCATATAGATATTCATATTCAGTCTGGATTCGGGTTGCCTCCTCGTAGCTACCCCTGCCCTGCAGAGTAAAAATAACGTTTTCTACCGTCCTGCGCGCTTCTTCCTTTTGTCCAAGATGCGAAAGCATTTTAGCCATATTAAGGGCCAAGTCAAGGTTCTCCTCGTCAATTGAGAGCATCTTACGAACTATCAAATAAAGAGCATGAGGATTATTGCGACGTCTATAAAACTCAAATTCTCTTATTAGGTACTCGTAAGCGGCACGGTCAAGCCCCATCGAAAGATAAAGATCAGCGCGACGAACTCGAAGCTGAACGTCCGCCGGAGAAATCTCCTCAAGTTTTGCAGACGCAGCCATGGCCAAGAGAAACCTGTTCAGCTCGACGGCCTGGCGTATTGCATAACCAAGCGTGGCTATCGCCTCTTCTTTTTTCCCAAGACCGATAAATAAAACCCCTTGATAATATAATATTTCTTCAGATTCCGGAACCTTACGGGCCTCTTCGGTAAGCATTAATTGAACATCCGACCATCTTTGCTCTTTGATCAAAGCGCGAAGCGATTCTCGAACCTTATCTGAGATCATATATCACCTGGCCTTTTTTGACTACCGTGACCACGAAGTTTCTGTTAAAATAATAAACAACATTCTTCCATGAATCACTATCCAGTATTACCAAATCAGCATCCTTCCCCTCTCTAATCGAGCCAACGGCATCATCGATACCAAGAGCCTTTGCCGCATTAGTTGTAATACCTTTGAGGGCTTCCTCAAGAGTAAGATCATCAAGAAGCACGCCGCATGCCGAGGCAAAAGGAAGGGCATAAACCGTAGACGAACCTGGATTAAAGTCACTGGCGACAGCAATAGGCATTTTCAATTCCCGCATAAGCTTAACATTAGGTCTGGCTTGCTCTTTCAGAAAAAAAGTCGTCGCAGGCAACAGGACAGGAACTACCCCTCGTTCAGCCATTCGTCTCAAGCCTTCTTCATTGGATTTTACGAGGTGTTCTGCAGATACCGCTCCCAAATCAGCTGCAAGTTTTGCTCCGCCTACATCTTCTATTTCATCTACATGCAGCTTTATCTTTAAGCCATATTCCTTTGCTTTCTCGACAAGTTTTTTGGTCTCATTATTAGAAAAAGCTATCGAATCGCAGAATACATCAAAGAATTGGGCAAGACCTTTCTCTGCCACCTCAGGAAGCATAATATCCGCAAGAAGAGATATGTATTCGTCTTTTTTTATCTCAGGAGGTACGGCGTGGGCTCCAAGAAATGTAGGTATTAAAGTCTGGGGTGCATCCTCAGCAAGGCTTCTTATTACTGAAAGCTGCTTCAACTCATCGGCCAAATTTAGGCCGTAACCGGATTTGATTTCGACAGTGGTTGTGCCCCAACAAAGCATCTCGTTAAGCCAATCCAAAGCCTTTTCATACAACTCTTCGAAACTGGCTCGTCTCGTAGCCTTAACAGTTGAAAGTATTCCGCCTCCTTCTCTCGCAATCTCGGCATAAGTGGCTCCTTTTATCCGTTTCTCGAATTCATCCGCCCTTGACCCTCCAAAGACAAGATGCGTGTGGCAATCGACAAATCCCGGCATAACCACTTTACCTGAAGCGTCTATAATCATTTCCGCATGACACCCTTGTTCATCACCTGTTCTGCAAACCTTTGATATTTTTCCGTCATGAATTACAACACTCGCATTCTCGACGATGCCTAGATTATCTCCCTCCATGGTTACTAATTCTGAGATGTTCTTAATGAGCAAATCGAAAATCATTTTACTTTTCCTTTAAACCACTCGTATGTCTGACGGATGCCTTCGGCCAGGCTGGTTTTCGCTACCCACCCAAGTTCTGTGGATGCTCTATCAGCATTTAGAACAGAACGCAGAACCTCACCGCGCCTTTCTTTCAGATGAACTACCGTAAGCTTCGGATTGATTTTCCTGAATTCTTGAAAAAGCTCGTTGATAGTAATCTCTCTTTTTGTACCAATATTGTATGTTCCTTCCTTTCCATCAACTGCCTTAAGATTAGCGTCTGCTATATCATTAACATATACAAAATCGCGCGTCTGGTTTCCAGAACCATAAATCAAGCATTCTTCATTGCAAAGAGCTTTTAAGGTAAATATGGAGACAACTCCGGCTTCTCCATGAGGATCCTGCCGCGGCCCATATACATTCGCATATCGCAAAATAACAGCTTCTAACCCATGCGTGTTCTTAAAAAATCTAATGTAGTTTTCAACGGTTGACTTAGCTATTCCGTAAGGAGCTAATGGTAAAACTGCGGTCCTTTCATCAGAAGGAATTACATCCGCATCTCCGTACAACGCCCCGCCGGTCGAGGCAAAGATAAAACGTCTTGTTTCGTATCTTATCGCTGTATCAAGAATATTTATACTGCCTAGAATATTCTGCTCGGCATCATACTTTGGTTCCCTCACTGACCTCGTTACCGATATCTGAGCGGCATGGTGGTCAACAACTTCGGGCTTGAAAGCGGAAAAAACTTTTTCAACACCTTCGCTATCCGTGATATCGACCTTGAAAAATTCCGCATCCTTGGGAACATTCTCCATTTTTCCGCTCGAAAGATTGTCAAGTATTGCTACCTTGTGACCGGCTTTTATAAAAGCCTCTGAGACGTGGCTTGCTATAAATCCTGCGCCGCCTGTAACCAATATCCTCTTCATGAAATATTATAATCCGAAAATGCACAAAAATCAAGGCTTACAGACACTTGACTAACTTAAATTTTCGTCTATATTTATTTATAAAAGCGGATAATACCGTGGCAATCAAGTTAAATGAAGTAACCGGCGACGCAAGGTACAAAGTAAGCATAAAAGATAAGGGCGCTTATGAAGTGCAGGGCGAGGAGATTACCGCAGGGCTTTGTCCTGCGTGCCATGGTACAGGACGCGTGCTCACACGCAACTCCAATAAAGAAGCGGCGTTAGTCAAAACCGATAAGAACGAAGAAACGCTTGAAGGCATTGCCGAACCCGAGTTCTGCCCCGTATGCGACGGCATGGGCATGTTCGACTACTCAACGGCTGAGATAAACCCCATTTAAAACCGTGCTACGAATCCCGTGATTCGTATGCGGAATCGAGGTCAGGAATCATTCACCTCGTCAAGCCAGGATTAAAGATATGAATCAGGAATCATAGTCAGTGTTGGAGATTCGTAGTCAGGAATCCAAGACAAAAGTGGGACAAAAGCTGGGCAGAAGATGGACAAAAGCCCCCCAAAAAATGGACAAAAGTTGGACAAAATTCTGATGATGAGGAAGCCAGGTTTAATGGAACGAAGCTACATTTCAAGATTCCGTTTACGGGGTCCCCGCAAAAATGCGGAGTATTTTTGTGGGGTAGAAAATTTCTGAGATGATTAGTCAGGATTGAAGAAAAAATGTCGGATTTGGAGAAGTGCACCAGTTGATAAAAAAATGTCGTTGCGAGTGCCGCTGCGAGTGACCGAAGCCTCCGGAGGGTGTAGTGCGACCCATTTGTCAAGACAGATTTGAGGTAAAATGAGTTTAGAGATTTCACATTGCTTCCTTAAGAACTTGCTGGGAGTAAAGGGCCTCGAACTCCTCCGGACTCCTGTATCCCAGGCTGCTGTGCACGTAT
>JAAYVC010000069.1 GCA_012517375.1 bacterium
AAAAATGCCTACATTCGTTACCGACCACTCGGATGCCCTGTTACACATTTTGCCAAAGTTATTGATGTTGCAAGAGGCATTTTGACGGTTCACCTCATAGGTCCGGTCCACAGGATTACCGGCCAAAATACAAACTTTGAAGATATAGGAATCTGTATGGTCGCAGGGTTTTACGGCGTGGTTAACAAAGGTAAAATGCCGCATGTCTCACAAACAGTGAGATTCATACCGGATCATTGCATGATGCAGAAAGTTCACTCAGGGGTTATCGTTCACTCGGAAGGCTCCAAGGTTAGAATAGAGATTATAGACCTCAAGGTCTGGTAGCTGGTACTCTTAAAACTCTTTAAAAAACCTTTCTGATTCATTACAATATAATTGATTTGCACGCCTGAACCTTGCCTTGGGTCGTGGAATGGTTATAGTAAGAAAATCAATTAAGGAGTATCATGGAAATATTACGTTATGGAGGAATTGCAGTATTAGGCGTAGTGGCTGGCTTGCTCTCAGGTCTTTTTGGTATTGGAGGAGGTACGGTAATAATCCCAGCACTTGTAATGCTTTTAGGTTTTACGCAGCATAAGGCTCAGGGAACCTCGCTTGCCGCACTTCTTCTACCTGTAGGGCTACTTGGTGTTATTCGTTACTGGAAATCCGGAGATGTGGATATTGTTGCAGGAATTATTCTTGCAGTAGGTCTTTTCGCAGGCGCATATTTTGGAGCCGGATGGGCGGAAAAACTCAGCGATATCTGGCTAAAAAGGGCTTTTGGAATCTTTTTTATCCTTTTGGGTCTCAAGTATATCATTTTCCCTTGAAAATTCTTCTCGAAAAGGGAAAGACATCTGATTGATGTCTTTCCCTTCAGAGTTTCTTTTTAGTTTTATTTCGCGTAGTAACTGAAGAGTTCCGTAGTCTTCTGCGCTTTAGAAAGCATCTCTAGCGCTTTTTTAACAACAGGGTCCTCTGAAAGGATTACCCTGTATTCACCGCTTGAGCCCCATTTCTGGGAAGCTGCTTCGAGTCTGAGCCTGAAGATCATTTGTTCTTTTGCTTTAGCAAATTCGTCATCGGTAAACTCGATTTCTCTTTTGCGAGCCTCGGAGGCAAGAGCTTTAAGCATTTCGTCGTCTATAACAAAACCTTCCTGCATGTCCGGATGTTTGGAGATATAGTCAACCATGTAGTAAAAGAAGATTCTCTTGCTCGTGAATTTAAAAACGAGAGGATCCATACTTTCACTTTTAACAAATACATCCGGAGCAATTCCGCCTCCGCCATATATTTTTCTTTTGCGTTTACCCAGAGTTTCAAAAATAGGAGGGGCAGATTTTTTTCCTAAGGTATCCGATTTGGCATCCTTGTTAATGCAACGGCCTGATGGCGTATACCAGTAAGCGGTCGTAAGCTTCAGACGCCCTGAATCTGGCAGGGGATGTATGGTTTGTACCGACCCTTTGCCGAATGTTGTGTCTCCGACTATAAGAGCTCTTTCCCAATCCTGAAGAGCTCCGGCAAGTATCTCTGCCGCCGAAGCTGAACCGCCGTCCGTCAGCACGATTAGAGGATAGTCAGTTCCGTACAAAGCATCATCGTGGGAACGGTAGGTTCTAAAGCTTTGCGGTACTCTGCCTCGCGTCTGGACTATCTCCAGGTCCCGCGGGAGGAAAAGATCTGAAACATCTACCCCCTCACCAAGATAACCACCGCCATTTGAACGGATATCAAGAATCAGTTTCTTGACACCTTCCTTCTGGAACAGCGAGTCAAGCGCCGTTTTCATCTCATCAAGCGCGGTTCTGCTGAATTTAGAAAAACGGATATAACCGACGTCCGAATCTAGTTTTCCAACGTAGTTAACTGCATTGAGCTTAATAATATCCCTGGTAATCGTCATCTCAATCGGATCATCCATGCCGTGTCTCGATATCTTAATTGTCACCTGGGTGCCGGGATTACCGCGAAGCTTTGAGATGGCCTTATCTATACTGAATCCTTCGGTTGATTCTCCATCAATCGCGATTATCCAATCGCCTGCCTGCATGCCGGCTCTTGCCGCTGGAGTGCCTTCCATTGGTGCAATAACTGTAAGCCATCCATCAGTCATTCCTATCTCAATTCCCAAGCCTCCGAACTCGCCCTCCATTGTTATATTAAGGCTTTCGTAATCCTTAGCGCTCATATACATACTGTAAGGATCGAGTTCCTGAAGCATTCCGTTCATAGCATCATGAATCATTTCATTCATGTCTACGTCTTCGACGTATGAATCTCTTGTAATCTGAAGAACACGCTGGAATACCTCAAGAGACGTGTAGATATTTGTCTTATCAGCACTAAGACGCGATCCCACCCAAGTCGCTGAAAGCAATAGTATGGCAAATATTCCTACGGTTATTTTGATTTTTTTCATAGTATCCCCTTTTTGTTTAACAGTAAGTTTACTGCATCTCTAATTTCATCATGAAGCATCATCTTCTCCTTTGCGCCGTCGAAGACACGTATCGCTGAAGACGTACGGCGCGCATAATTGAGATAGTAATTACGTACGCTCTTGTGAAACTCGAGACCGGCCTGCTCTAGTCGGTCATGAGGTCTTTTTAATCTCCTGAACGCCTCTTCCACTTCCATATCCACAAGTATGGTCAAATCGGGTTTTAAACCTCCCGTGGCAAACCTTGAGATTCTTGAAATGTCTTTTTCTGGAAGCTTCCTTCCGCCAGCCTGGTAAGCTAACGTTGAAAGAGTGTAACGATCACATATGACAACGGCCTTATCGACGAAGAGTTTTCTTCTTATCCTCTTAGCCACATGCTCCGCTCTTGCAGCCAGATATAGCAATAGCTCCGTATTCGGGTGCATTTCCTCAATAGCGGGATCGAGTATTACTTCCCTTATTCTTTCAGATACATATGTTCCACCAGGCTCTCTCGTGAAATCAACCTCCAGGTTTTTTTTTCTCAGTTCTTCGACCAGCAGTTCGGCCTGAGTTGTTTTCCCGCAACCCTCAATTCCTTCAAAAACTATGAAGACACCCCTTTTCATGGTAACGATGGCGAGTGTTTCAAATTCATTATGGTTTTTTTATAAGCCGTGTCAAGCACATTTTGAATATCCTGATTGTGGCTCAGGTCCCCATTAGTTCTTTTTCTTGGTCCTCTGAGCATATTTCCTGATATAGGCCTCAGTCTTGCGTCTCGCAATGTAGTCGGGGTATTGATGCGGAGGAGATTTGAAGAAATAACTGGACGGATCGACAATCGCTCCCTTGAGTCCGCAATCGAGTGCGAGTTTCGCGCATCTTATTGCGTCAATCATCACGCCTGCTGAGTTTGGCGAGTCCCAGACTTCGAGCTTAAGCTCCAGATTAAGCGGAACATCACCGAAAGTCTGACCTTCCATTCGCAAGTGACACCACTTACGGTCCTTAAGCCAGGCAACGTAGTCCGAAGGTCCTACATGGACGTTATCTGCCCCCATATCGTAAGGCAACATGGATGTAACGGCACGGGTCTTGGATATCTTTTTTGATTCAAGCCTCTCTCTTTCGAGCATGTTGAGAAAATCCGTGTTTCCGCCTACGTTCAGCTGGCTCGTGTGAAGGAGCTTTACGCCGCGTTCAAGAAAAAGGGTAGTGAGTACGCGGTGCACGATTGTGGCGCCTACCTGGGATTTTATATCGTCTCCAAGAACGGGCAGTCCCTTTGAGCGGAAACGGCGCGGCCAGTAACCGCCTGAGGCAATGAAGACTGGTATGCCGTTAACGAAGGCGCATCCCGCGTCAAGAACCTGTTCTACATACCATTTAGTTGCTTCTTCAGAGCCTACCGGAAGAAAGTTAACGACCACGTCTGTCTTTGTTTCACGAAGGAGCCTTGGAATATCGGCTGTGGGACCTGGCGCTTTCTTGATAATCTGGGACAAGTATTTTCCCAGACCATCGTGGGTCATACCCCTGACAACCTTGACATCGAGTTTAGGAACCTTTGAAAAAAATACCGTATTATTAGGATAACTGTAAATTGCCTGGGCAAGGTCTTTTCCGACCTTGTTTTTGTCAATATCGATCCCTAAGGAGAATTCTATATCCGAAACGTGGTAGCCGCCCAGGTTTACGTGCATGAGTCCGGGTATAATGTCAGAAACCTTTGCATTTCGATAGTAGTGTACGCCCTGGACCAGCGAACTTGCGCAGTTTCCTACACCTATAATTGCTACTCTTATCTTACCCATTGCGGCTCCTTCAACTTTACAATTTAGACGTATAGTCTACCTATTGCGTCAAGGATGTCAAGGCTCGAACAATCAAGACTAAAGACGACTCTCATACACTATTATTCTAGCTTCCTCCTTAAGATATCATGATATCATTTATGAAGAAAGATACTTGCATTGACTTTAACCGCATTTCTGTTGCTGAAAGTTGCGGGAATTTCTTAAAGCTGACTTAGACGTTGCAGGCTTGCTTTCTCTGCGAAAGGGAATATAACCACTATGGAATTGTATATAGAGTCATAATGGAAAATCTAAACATAGGAGGCTGGAATGAAGCTCTCTAAACTCGCTCTGATACTGCCTGCAGCTGCAGCTCTCATGTTGAACTGCGGAAAGCTCCAGGCGCAAGAAAACGGGTCCGAGGAAGTCGCCTCTGGCGAAATAACCCAGGGCTCCCTGCGGCTCGTTAAGGACGGCAAAACGCTTGAACTGCCCTTAAAGCATACGGATGTGGACGCAAAGGTTACCGGCTACATCGCGCGCGTAAAGGTAGTCCAGCACTTTACCAATCCATACGATAAGCCTATAGAAGCCGTATACGTCTTCCCTCTTCCCGAGAACTCGGCAGTTGACGACATGACCATGAAGATTGGCGATAAGATAATCAAAGGCGTCATCAAGAAACGCGAAGAGGCAAAACAAATTTACGAACAGGCAAAACAGCAAGGCAAGACTGCAAGCCTTCTTGAACAGGAAAGACCAAATATATTCACGCAGTCTGTGGCAAACATCATGCCCGGCGACGACATATATATTGAAATTTCCTATGTGCAGGACTTAAGGTACGACCACGGCACTTACGAGTACCAGTTCCCGATGGTTGTCGGTCCGAGATATATCCCTGGTGAGCAATCTGGAAAGAGAACGGGTGGCGGCTGGTCGGAGAACACCGATCAGGTACCCGATGCTTCGAGAATTACACCGCCTGTAATAAAGCCGGAATACCGTTCCGGACACGATATAAGCTTAAAGTTAACGGTAGATGCAGGCATTCCTATCCAGAACTTTTCCTGCCCCTCGCATAAGATTAAGGAACTCTCAAAGAGCAAGTCGAGCGTGAGCGTCGAGATTGAGCAGGGCGACCAGATACCCAACAAGGATTTCATCTTCAGATACGACGTTGCAGGCGAAAAACCTGAGTACGCACTCCTCACCCACGCTAAAAGCGAAGGCGACGGCTACTTCATGCTCATGATACAGCCCAAGGCGCAGTTCAAGATAAATGAAATCACGCCTCGCGAACTCGTTTTCGTGGTCGACCGCTCCGGCTCAATGTCCGGCTTTCCTATAGAGAAGGTAAAGGAAGCGATGAAGCTCTGCATCGAGGACATGCATCCCGACGACTACTTTCAGGTGATTTCCTTCTCCAACCAGGCCGAACGCTTCGCTCCTCAGCCCGTTCCCAACACGCCTGAGAACGTCAAGAAGGCTATAGCTTATATCGAAAGCCTGGACGGTTCAGGCGGAACTGAAATGCTCTCAGGCGTCAACGAAGCTTTGACCGTTGACCGCGACCCCGCACAAAAGCGCCGCCGCTTCGTTCTTTTCATGTCAGATGGCTACGTTGGCAACGAATCCGAGATTATCGCTGCCATAGAAAAACAGCTCAACGGCGCAAGGGTTTTCTCCTTCGGAGTAGGCTCTTCTGTTAACCGCTACCTTCTTGAAGGCATGGCGCGTGCAGGTCGTGGCTACGCCACATACTGCAGACAGGACGAAGATCCTAAAAAAGCGGTAACGCTCTTTTACGAACGAATCTCCAAGCCGTTTCTCATGGATATAGAGCTAGACTGGGCCGGTCTTGAAGTTAAGGATGTATTCCCGACTACGATACCGGATCTTTTTGCCGGTCAGCCCGTTATCATTCATGGACGTTACACTAAATCGGGACAGGCTACTATAAAGATAAAGGGAAAGATTGCGGGCAAGCCCGTTGTCCAGGAAATCCCGGTTGTCTTACCTGCCGTGCAGAATGAGCATGACGTTATTGCAACACTCTGGGCAAGAACGAAGATCGAGAAGCTTATGGACGAAAGCTACGGCAAAGGCGAAACCGAAGACCTCGTCAACGAGGTAACGGAACTAGCCTTGAAGTACAAGATAATGAGTAAATATACGTCGTTCGTGGCAGTGTCGGAGGAAGTCCGCAATGTCGGCGGCAAACTGGAGACCGTACAGGTTCCTGTTCCCATGCCTGAAGGAGTATCTTACGAAGGAGTATTCGGAGAAGAAACCGAGAACGGCTACGGATACATGAACGGCGGCGGAGCAATGAAGGTGTCGAGAAGTGTCGGTTCGACATCATATAATGCACCTAGCATCGCGGCGCAGGAAATTAAAGCCAACGGACGGATAGATAAAGACGACGAAAAGATAAAAGGCAACACTAGCTACGATACCCCGACCATACTCGGTTCCGTTGATGCAACCTCTGTCGAAACGATTCTCGATGCATCAAAAACGAAGGTTGAGGAACTGTACTCCAAATACCTCAAACAGGACGCTTCGCTTGCCGGACGGGTTGTTTTAAGCATCACCCTTAAGGCTGACGGTACGATTGAAGACGTCACGGTCAAATCCTCGACGACTGGCAACGAAAAATTCGACAACGCTCTCAAGGCAGAGATAAAGAAGCTGCGCTTCCCCGCTTCGTCGGACGGCGGAAAGGTTATAATCACCCTTGCGTGGGTGTTTAACACCTAGCCTCCCTCCTGGGCTTTAGAGCACAAGCTTTAAAGTCCGCGAAGTCATGCGCCGGAAGGTCAATCGGTGGCACCTTCCGGCGCAACTATTTTTAACATCAAAAAAAACACTCTGTGATTCTTTGGGGACCCATTCCACGAATTGTGATCACTTGACACTTCACACTATCAGTTTATTATAAATACAAAGATAACTAATTCGTACGTTAGGATGCGATTCTCGAAAATACAGTTGGTCTTGCTTGTAACCCTCGTGGTTTCGGGATGTATCACAACAAAAAACTTAGACACAAAGCCAGCCACAGGTTCGATTTCTGGCAAGGTTGTTGATGCTGAAAGCGGACAACCATTACCAGCGGTCAATGTAATCCTTATAGGAACTGATATTGGAACTGCTACTGATAAAGAAGGTTATTATCTTTTATCTAACCTTCCTGCCGGTAACTATGATGTTGAATACTCTTTAATGGGATATAGCTCCTCAACATTAAAAGCTATCAAGATCTCAGCGAATAAAAAGACGACGGCAAATGTAAAACTTAAGCTCGGTGAAATTAAGATGCAAATATAAAATACAAGTAAGAAATCCTTTTTCCTTGTCCGATAAGACAATCCTCATCATTGCATTTAGGCTTTAGGTAATCACATACATTTAAACATTAAGGGAATAATCCGCCCACAAACTGGTATTTACCGGTATAAAGTCAAAGGAGGATGATATGAAAACCTTGACTATTACCTTGAACCCGAGGGAATGGATTCACAATTTAGGCTTGGCCACTCGGAACACCGCTCTTGGCGTATTGGACACCTTTCGCAATCCAAGATTGATTATTGGAATAGCCGCATCAGCTATACTGCACGCATCGCTGCTGCTTGTACTTATCATTAACCAAACCGGGAAAATCGTAGACAAGAACAACGACATTTTGGAAATAGTTTCTGTTATTGATGGCAACGAGAACCCGAAAGTTACAAAACTGCTTAACGATCAAACAGGCTCACCATTTGGAAAGCCGGATGAAGTTGTGAACAAACCCTTGCTCACGCCTGTTAATCCTGAATTTCAGGCATTAATCAACATCCCTAAGGATGCTACGGCCACCGACATGGAAAAGGCTCTGACCGGCGATTTATTGTACATAAACCCTTCGCGCCAGAAGAGTATCGAACAGATACTTGCGTCTGAACCTGTGATTACAATAAGAAAGGGCGAAGCGGTTCCGAACAATCTTCCTTTCAGAATCCTGCCCGACAACCCTGATATAAAGGATTTGACGGCTAATAATCCCATAACCAAGAGTAACCCGGCAATTAAAAACGATCCTACACATAATACGAACGTCAATAATATAACCACTACGAAAGGCTCAAGTTATACGCTCGAAGGGGACCTTTCCTTTTCAGATATTGTTTCATCTTTCATGCCTGCGTACCCCCAGTTCGCGCGAGCTAAGGGCTTGAGCAACGTTCAGATTACAATAGACTTCACGGTCAACTCGCAGGGAAAAGTCTCGCCAGCGATGATTGTAAACCGATCCACAGGCTATCCTGAGTGGGATTCACAGGTTAAAGAAACGCTATCGCGGTGGGTCTTTAAGAATTCTGAGATTGCAAGACGCAGTGGAAGAATAACCTTCAGATTTGTTCTGACTTAACTTGTACGGATTCGGATCTTTCAAGGCGGCGTTAAATGACGTCGCCTTTTTTTAATCCTCGTCCAATCTGAAAAGACGAATTGCGTTATTAGTCGTTATTTCACGCAGCTTCTCCGGGTCCATTCCCCGGATTTCCGCAATACCCTTGACAACTTCTACTATGAACGAAGGCTCGTTTGGTTCTTTCCTTCTCGCGCGCGGCGGAGCAAGCATTGGCGAATCCGTTTCCACGAGCGTATTCTCAAGCGGCACTTCTTTCACAAGATCCACCAAAGGTTTAGCATAAGTGTGCGGTCCGCCGAATGATATCGAAAAGCCAAGCTCAATTGCGCGAAGCGCCTGCTTAGAGCTGCCCGTAAAGAAATGAATCATGCCGCCGACGTCGCTTGCCGACTCTTCCTCAAGTATCGCAATTATGTCATCTGTAGCTTTGCCGTCGTGAATGACTAAAGGCAGGTTCACTTCGCGGGCAACGTGAATGTGCTCGCGAAGCTGGTCCTTGCGTTTCTGAAGGTCGGGCGGTTTTCCCTGGCGGTAATCAAGGCCTATCTCGCCGATGCCTACAACGCCGGGCTCATCCTTGCAAAGGCGCACAAGCCTTTCAAAAACTTCGAGCTTAGCGGCTTCGGAATACGATACGCCCAATACCGCGAAGATATTGTCGTGGGCGGAAATAAGGCTCAGCGTTGGATCCCACAATCTTGGAACCTGCGCAATCGTGATGACGGCCACGCCAAGATTTGCTGCCCTCTCAAGTCTTGGTTTAATGTATCTTTCGTTTTCATGCTCCCTTCCGATAAGATGGGCATGCGAATCTACATATCGAATCTCGGTCAATCTATCTCCAATCGTTTGCCCCAGCCCTTCCCCTGGTGACGAATCTCTTTAATCGTATATTTTATCTATTATCACCCGTAGTGTCAATATGCCAACTTCCCATGATATTTCGTGTGACACGTTTTAGCGTGTGGTGCCACCGACGTGATCAAGATTGAGCGCTTCCCGCCAGAGTTTTTGAAGTCAGGCTTACAGGCAATGGGCCAAAAATCGCTGTCAGGATTAGAGATTCGCGGTCAGGAATCATGGACAAATAGCGACTGGAAGTCGCATGGGCCGAACTAGCGCTGGAAGCGCTTGCGTTCGGCAAACGCTATTGCAGAGAGTACCCTCTCCCCCCGGGACGAGGCTGACGCTTTAGAAAAGCGTTGGGTGAGGGAGAAACGTCATCGCGACCTCGCTCCCTCTCATTGACAACCACTCCTGCCGCACATATCATACTAAGGATATGAAAAAGAATCTAAATTTTTTGACGCTCGCTTTACTTCTGCTCTGCGCAGGCTCTGCAAGCGGCCAGGCCGCTCTGGACTTTAACCCCGACACGCTGACTGACGTGTTCGCGTACCCGAAGTGCAACCGATACGGAGTAATACTCAGGCACAAAGCGTACAGCATGCTTTACTTCCAGAAGTACCAGCTCATCTACTGGGCGAGCTACGCGCTCACGAAGGATATGCTTTCTGGCCCGTACAACAACGTTTACGACATAACCCCTGACCCGATGACGAAGGATTTCCCGACGTTTAGAGACTACAAAGGCTCGGGATACATGCAGGGCTTTCTTGCCCCACCCGACTTCATGCGCTGGGACTCAACAGCCCGGCGCGAGGGATTCTACGCTTCAAATACGGCGCCTCAGAAACGCGGTTTCAACAAGGGGCTGTGGAAGCGAATGGAGGAGCAGGAACGCGCATGGGCCCAGGACGGTGCAAGGCTCTGGGTCGTTACAGGCCCTGTAGTAATTGATTCAACTAAGACCATAGGCTCCAACAAGGTTCGCATTCCGGCGTATTTCTTCAAGGTCATACTGATTTTGAAGGATGACAAGCTTTACGAGACCGCCTACCTTTTGCCGACGCTCAATCCTTCAAACTACCGCAAGCCGCTTGAGGATTTTACGGCGTCAGTGGATATGGTTGAGAGCATGACCGGCTACGACTTCTTCCCGCTGCTTGCCGACTCTGTCGAGCGGCAGCTGGAGATGAACTCGATTCTGCCGCCTTCTAGCACTCCCCGCTGAGGTTCCTCTTCCCGGCTCGCTTGATAATCAACTCAACCTGCGTAAACTTAACTAATGCGCCTTTTTCTATTTTAATTACAAGAAAAAAAGACCGCAGAATACAAATATCCTCGGAGGAAATGAATTTGAGCAACGATGCGGATAAAAAGGAAAGCCTGAAGAACGAGCCTTTCTACATAACCACGCCCATATACTACGTGAACGCGGAGCCGCACATTGGCCACACTTACACTACGGTGCTTGCCGATACGCTTGCGCGCTTCTGGCGCGCATACGGCCGCGACGTTTACTTTCTGACGGGCACCGACGAGCACGGCGACAAGATAGTTCAGGCCGCCAGGAAAGAGGGCGTAGAGACCCAGACGTACGTTAACCGCATCGCAGGAATCTTCAAGAGCACATTCGAAGAGCTTGGTTTCACGCACAACCGCTTCATCCGCACGACGGATGCCGATCACGAGAAGGTTGTCCAGGGAATCCTTCAGGCGGTGTACGAGCGGGGCGATATCTACTTCGGCGAGTATGGAGGATATTATTGCGTGGGCTGCGAGCGGTTCTACACCGAAAAGGAGATGGTGGACGGTAAGTGTCCGGACCATCAGACCCAGCTCGAATATATCTCTGAAAAAAACTACTTCTTCAAGATGAGCCGCTACCAGGATTGGTTGATTAAATATATTGAGGAGAACCCGGACTTCATTGAGCCTGAGAGCCACCGCAACAAGGTGCTCTCGTTTCTCAGGGACCCTCTGGGCGACTTGTGCATCTCCAGACCGAAATCGAGATTGCCCTGGGGCATAACGCTTCCGTTCGACCCCGACTACGTGACGTACGTTTGGTTCGACGCGCTTATCAATTACCTGACCGCCATAGGCTACCCGGACTCTGAGGAGTTCAAGCGCTACTGGATCCATGCCTACCATATCACCGCAAAGGACATACTGATTCCGCACGCCATATACTGGCCAACGATGCTTCAATCGATGGGCGCGGGCCCGTACAAGGGACTGCGCGTTCACGGGTACTGGCAGGTAGACGAGGCAAAGATGTCGAAGTCTTTAGGCAATGTGGTTAGACCATTGGATATGAAGGAGAAGTACGGGTTCGAGCAGTTCAGGTACTTTTTATTGAGGGAGATGAGCTTCGGACTCGATTCGACCTTCTCGGAGGAACTTCTGGTGGAGCGGATCAATTCTGACTTAGCTAACGACTTCGGAAATCTAGTTGCAAGGGTTTTAGGGATGACCGAGCGCTACCAGCGGGGTATCGTGAAGAAAGTGGATGGATTCGAGGGAAAGCTCGCGGAGATTGCGGCAAGCATTGCAGTCGAGCTCCCCGCCTTGATGCAGAAGTTCGACTTCCGCAAGGCGATATTGAAGGTCTGGGAGCTCGTGACCGCCGCGAACGCGTTCGTTGAGGAGCGCGCTCCTTGGACTTTAGCGAAGCAGGGGAAGACCGAGGAGCTTGCAGGCGTGTTATATTCGCTCTGCGAGAGTTTGCGGCTCCTGGCGGTTTTTCTTTCGGCATTCATGCCCGATACCTCGGCAAAGCTTCTGGCAAAGCTGGGGATAGGGGGCGGGAGCGGAACATACGACGAGAGTTCAAAATGGGGGATTCTTGCTGACGGGGTGAAGGTTGAAAAGGGCGAGGGGCTCTTCCCGCGTATCGAGATTTTGGAAAAAATCTGACAGCGCAAACTTCAATGCAAGCGATTAACGAACCCCAAGACGCAAACCTCGACGCGAAGACGCTAACCTGTTTCGAGCAAGGACATAGACATGACATCAAGGCTTAATCTTCCTGCAAGGGACATAAGGAAAGGACTAAGAATCTCTGTATTCGAGGGCGCATTCGCCCAGGTCCATATCAATCTAACGGGCGGCATATTCCTTTCTGGTCTGGCGCTGTATCTCAACGCCTCAGACTTCGAAATAAGCCTCTTATCGGCAATACCTGCCTTGTGCGCCCCTCTCGCGTTCCTCTCAGGATGGCTCGCTTATCTGACGGGCAGCAGGAAAGCAGTGACAACTGCCACATCCGCTCTTGCAAGAGGACTCTTTTTCATACCGGCTTTTGTATTGCTCCTCAAGGGATCTCTTAACATGCGCACCCTTCTCGTCATAATCGGGGCATTCAATGCGCTCATAGTCATCACTGGAAACACATGGACTTCATGGATGTCCGACCTTGTTCCAAAGAACAGGCTCGGCCGTTACTTTGGCATACGTAATACCGTTACTGGCATAGTGGGCATGGTTATCTCCTACGCTGGGGCGTTGTTCCTGGACATCTTCAAAGCCAAGGAAAAGCTTGCGGCAGGCCTTGGCTGGATTTTCCTCATAGCTTCAACGGCGTCTTTGGTAAACGCGGTCCTGCTCGCGTTCCAGCCTTACCCGCGAAGACAAAGCCAGACTTTCAGAATGGAAGAATCTTTCCTTGTGCCTTTAAGGGACAGGAAGTTCCGCAAGCTTCTCGTGTTTCTTGCATTCTGGTTCACCACATCAGGCGTTGCCTCTCCCTTTTACGGGGTGCACATGCTGGAGAACCTTAAGATGCCCTATTCGCAGGCGGCCATTTACGGCGTTGTCGCTGGCATTTTGAGCCTCCTTTTCCAGCTCGTTTGGGGACGCGTCATAGACAGGATTCACCCCAAGCCGGTTCTGCAGATAAACTTCTTCGGAATCGCATTCCTTCCCCTCTTATGGCTATTTGCAACCCCTCGTTTCTATCTTCCTATCTGGGTAGACTCGGTAATCACCGGAATCTTCTGGACAGGCGTCAACGCCTCGCTTTTCACGCTCATGCTGGGTTCGATAACCGAACAACGGCTCAAGGAGTCCTACATAGCCCTTTACTCGACTGTCGTCGGCGTATGCAGCTTCGTATCGGCTTTCCTTGGGGGTATAATAGCAGAATCGCTGGCAGGATTCAGACTCGAGCTTTTCGGCTTCACGTTCATTAACTACCATTTTTTGTTTCTTGCAGCATCCCTTGCACGAATAGCCGCGCTGCCTCTTTTAGCAAGGATAGACGACCCCGGAGTGCCCTCTGTCAAGATAACGCTTGCCGCCATGGGCGATTACGCATCAAGAAGGCTGAGCATGGGCAGAGAACTGATCGAGAACGCATTCGTACGTAGGCTGCCCCGAAGAAGCAACAGCCTTGACGAGCCAGGGAAAAAGCCGAAGAAAGAAAGATAACCGATTGACATTTCCAATTCTTCAAGTAGAATTATATTCCTAACTTCAAAGGAGAAGTATGCCTGTTACGAAAAGTGTAGTTAAGAAGGTACGTCAAGCAGAAAAAAGACGTGCCGACAATAAAGCAAAAAAGTCGAACTTAAAGACGACCGTATCGAAGATAACGCTGGCGAAACCAAAGGAGAAGTCAAAACTTTACCCCAAGGTTCAGTCTACCATCGATAAGGCCGCCAAAAAAAGACTCCTACATCCTAATAAAGCTTCGAGGATGAAGTCTAAGCTGGCAAAAGCTGCCAAGTAAGATTCCCCATCCATGTCCACAGGGCGGTGGGAAAGATATAAGGCCGGAGATTGAAGCTCCGGCCTTGAGATTTTACAAAGATTTCCAGGATTTCAATTGCGGTACTTGGGACGTGCAAAAACCATCCTTCCCGCAGGCGTGTTGACAACCCCTTTTATAACCACCTCAAGATAGCGGTTTATGTGAGTGGCGCCCTCCTCTACAACGACCTTAACGCCGTTAGAGAAATATCCGACCCCTTCATCCTGGCCCTTGCCGCGCTTGACTAAACGCACCACTGTTTCGTCTCCAGGCTTGAAATGGGGCACGAAGAGCTCGAAAAGGGCGTCAATATCTATAACCCTTACGCCCTCCCTGCGAAGCTTTTCGGCGTTTATTTCCTTCGAGAGTTTGAAAAGAACGGCCTTTTTCGCTCTTGCAAGGTTCAATGCCTTGTCCGATACGTCCAGTCCGTTCACGAACTCTATCTTTACGTCCTTGCATTTGCGAAGCCTTTCGACTGCGGACTTGGTATCATCTCCTGCATAGGGAACAATAACCTTCCCCCTCAAAAGCTGGAGCTCAAACAGAGATATGACACGTCCGTCTATCAATGCTTCGCGTTCTACGATATAGTTTTCTTTCCTTAAGAAAAACATCAGTCCTCCTTAACTGTCTAGAGGTGCTCGATGGCTTCACGAATCGATCCCACTGGAATTGTTTCTATGCCCTTGACCTTGACCGCGTTGCGTCTTGGAACTATTGCGCGCTTGAATCCTAGCCTTGAAGCCTCCTTAAGACGCAGTTCGGCCTGTGCCACCTGGCGAACCTCGCCCCCCAGGCCAAGTTCGCCGAAGATGACCATGTCATCAGGCAGTTTTCTGTCCTCTAGCGAACTCGCTATCGCAAGAACTACGGCGAGGTCGCAAGAGGGTTCGTCAATATTAATCCCGCCCACAACGTTGAGATACGTATCAAAACTGAGGGCCGAAATCCCGCCTCTTCTGGCAAGAACCGCCAAAAGCATCGCGAACCGGCGCTGTGGAAAGCCGGTCGTCACCCTCTGGGGCATCGGAAAGGGTGTGGGTGAGGTCAGACCCTGCACCTCTACAAGAAGCGGCCGTGTACCCTCTGTAACGACGGTAACTACCGCACCCTGGGGCCTGTCCGCTGCCTCGGAGAGAAAGACGAATGAAGGGTTATCTACGTCAGACAAACCCTTGTCAGTCATCTTGAAGAGACCTATCTCGTTGGTCGAACCGAAACGGTTCTTTACTGCACGCAGTATCCGGTATTCGTGGAATTTCTCTCCCTCGAAATAAAGCACCGTATCAACGATATGCTCAAGGGTCTTGGGTCCTGCAAGGGTTCCGAACTTCGTTACGTGACCGATTACGAGAACGGTAACGCCTTCCGTTTTTGCAAGACGCTGGAAACGGGCCGCCGACTCCCTGACCTGACCGACGCTTCCCGCCGCGCCAAGGAGTCCGGATACTGCCATCGTCTGTATCGAATCGACGACGACGAACTCAGGAGACGTCCCTGCGATGACGGCTTCTATTGATTCGACCTCGGTTTCGGCAAGAAGGTTGAGCTCCCCTGCGTTTATGCCCAGACGCTCTGCCCTCAGCTTCAGCTGGTGAAGGGATTCCTCGCCGGAAACGTAGAGAACTTTAGAAGCGCTGACGAGGCTGGCGGAGAGTTCAAGCGCGAGAGTGGACTTGCCAATACCGGGATCGCCCCCTAGGAGAATTACCGACCCGGGCACTATGCCGCCGCCCAGAACCCTGTCAAGCTCTGAGTGGCCCGTGGAAGTCCTTGGGCTTTCCGTGAGCTCCACGTCTGCTAGCCTCGTGGGTTTTGGAGTCTTTCCGGGCGGACTTGAAGTTTTGGACTTCGGCTGAACCCGCTCCTCCGCAAAGGTGTTCCATGCTCCGCACGATGGGCACTGACCAAGCCAGCGTGCGGACTCGAAACCGCAGTTCTGGCAAACGAACGTTGAATCGCGTTTCTTCAAAATACCTTTACGTTAATGTACTTCTCCGGGTGCTCCCGGATGTCCTTCAAGAGGAACTTAAGCTCGTTTGAGGATTCCTTGAGATTATTGTACACGGTGTCATCGGCTATGAACATCCCTAACGAACCTTCTCCGCGCTCTATCCGCGAGAGAACGGAATCCAGGCTCTCTGAGGCGGATGCAAGACGGTCAATGGACTTTCCTATCTCCTCGGATCGGTCGGCGATAGGTTCAATGCTCCGCTGGGCTTCTTTGAACAAATCCTTGACGCCGGATTCGACAGTCTCTTGAATGCCCTTGAGTTCGAGCTGTCCGAGAAGCTCCTCTATCCTCACGAGCGTTCGCTGAACGTGTTCGAGGGAGAAATCGTCGAGATAGAAGCCTTCAAAGAGCGCATCCTTTCTCGTCCTGGCGACCTTGTCGGACTGGCCCAGGTCTATCTTGATGTACTTCTCTCCGGTGAAAAGGGAACGGCTCCTCATAGTTACCCTGGAATCCACGGGTATGTCTATGTCGTCATCGATGTTAAGGGTCACGATTATCTCGTTTCTGCGGATGTCGACCTTCGTGACCTTTCCCTTTATTACTCCGGCAACATCAACCGGATCGTTCAGACGCAGCCCTCCGATATCGGTAAAACGGACCTTGACCGGATACGTCTTACGAAGCGTCCAGTAGTCCTTCAACCAACTTATGCCAAAAAGCAAAACCAGCAGTCCAAAGAACAGGAACACACCGGCTGCAACTTCTCGGCGGCGTCCTTCATTCATATAATTCCTCCAATCGCGTCGTCTTTTTCGGACGACTGAGGGTATAGTTCTTCAAGAAATAGATGTCCTGTCCGGCGCGTCGAGCAAGACCCATATCGTGAGTGACTATGAGCGAAGTTACCGAAAGCCGCTCGCTCAACTCTATTATGAGGTTGGTGATTCTTACGACCATGGCGGGGTCTAAGCCGGTGGTCGGTTCGTCGTAAAAGATGTAGGAAGGCTCTGCGGCTATTGCCCTTGCGACCGCAACCAGCTTCTTCATGCCTCCTGAGAGCTGTTCCGGATACTTTTGCCTGACGTCTCTATCAAGCCCCACGAGTCCGAGCTTCTCATCTATTATGCGGCTTCGCTCGTGCCAGGGAAGATTCTTAATCTCGAGCGCGAGGTCGATGTTGTCTTCGACAGAAAGAGAGTCCAGAAGCGCCGAACCCTGGAAAACGTAGCCTATCCTTCTCCTGAGTGTTATGAGACGCCTCTTGAATCGGGGTTTGCCCATCAGCTTGGTAGCCTCTGTATCGTCGACGAACACCCTGCCGGTATCGGGCAGGAGAAGTCCAAGTATGCATTTGAGAAACACGCTTTTGCCTGAGCCAGATTTGCCGAGAATGAGGACCCTTCTGGCATCGGGCGCGTCGAAGTTGACATCCTCGAGCACCTTCTGGCTGCCGAAGCTCTTCGAGAGGTTGGTAACCTTAATCATTGATTCTTTGACCTTTAATAGAGATTGAAATCATCTGAACACCAGGTAGGCGACTATGAAGTCGATTATCATGATCATGGAGGCCGACGTCACTACGGAGAACGTGACGGATTCGCCAACACCCTCGGCGCCCAGTCCTGTCTCGAATCCGTAGTGGGAAGATACGGAGCCCATCGTCAAGCCGAAAAGGATGGTTTTAAGGAGTCCGCCCAGTACGTCCTTCAGCTCTACGAACCTGCGCAGGCCGAAGATGTATACGTCGGGAGAAACGTTCAGTATGAGCTTTGCGGATACCGTTGCCGCGACAAGCCCTATGAGGTCGCAGTAGATGACGAGGATGGGGACTACTATGACGCCCGCTAGTATTATGGGCAGGGCGAGGTAGTGTTCGGCGTTTATGCCCATGGTTTCAAGGGCGTCGATCTGCTCCGTCACCTTCATTGTGCCTATTCTTGCGGTTATGTTCGAGCCGACACGCGCAACAACGAGCAGCGAGATTACGACAGGCGCGAGCTCGATGAGGAGGGTTCTTCCGCCAGTAGCTCCGAGGTAGAAGCGCGGAAGCTCGGCCTCAAGCTGGTATGATGTGACGAGCGTTACGACCATTCCTATGAAGATAGCAGTGAACGAAGCCACCGGAAGCGAGCGCAAGCCAAGGTAGTATATCTGATCGAGTATGAGCCTCGGTCTCTTGAGCACGTATCCCATGCCGCTGAACGCCCTGAAGGTGAACAAAAGATATCGGCCGAGCTGGCGTATCATAAAGGTATCTCCTCTATGGTTTCTTCCCCGAAATCCTCATCCTCCCTGGAATCCCTGAAGGATATAGCGTCTTCAAATCTCATGAGGTTCTTGATGAAGACCAGTTCAAACTCTCCCGTGGGGCCGTTGCGCTGCTTGGCGATGATAATGTTCGTCAAACTGCCCTTGTGTTTCTCACCCTCCTCGTCTTCTATCTCCTCGCTCTCTACCTTCTTCGTATCGTAAAAATCGGGCCGATGAATCAGAAGGACAAGGTCTGCATCCTGCTCGATTGCCCCCGATTCCCTCAAGTCGGCAAGCTGCGGTTTCTTGTCTTCACGCATCTCGGGCCTTCTTGAAAGCTGGGACAATGCCACAACAGGAGCGTTAATTTCCTTCGCGAGCGCTTTAAGCGCACGGCTAATCTCCGTTATCTCCTGCTGTCGGTTGCGCTGACCGGAGAATCCCTCGGATGCGTCCAGAAGCTGGAGGTAATCGACCACGACCATGTCGAGCGGACCCTCGGCATGAGCCCGGCGCACCTTGGCCTTGAGCTCAAGTATTGAGATTGCCGAAGAATCGTCGACGAGTATATTCATCTGCTGGATATCGCCCATCTTGGTTGCAATGCGGCCGAGTTCGTCCTGTTTTATGCGGCCTGTTCTTATCTTTGACAGACTCACTCGCGACTCTGAGCAGATTATTCGCTCGACGACCATCTCCGTAGTCATTTCAAGACTCAATATGGCGACCCTTCCCGGTTCCGGGTTCTCCCTTGTAGGACGTGCGGCATTGCACGCGATGTTAAGGGCGAGCGAAGACTTTCCCATCGACGGTCTGCCTGCTATGATTACGAGTTCTCCCCTCTGGAACCCCGACGTTCTGCTGTTCAAGTCGATGAAGCCCGTATTTACCCCGGTAAGATGCCTGCCCGTGAGCTTTGCCCGGTCTATGGCCCTCATGGCGGGAACAAGAAGGTCCTTAAGGGGAACGAACCCGCCCCGCAGTTTTGATTCCTTTATCTCGAATATTAAATTCTCGGCCTTGTCGAGCATGTCGTCCACCGGCAGGGTGGAATCGTACGCCTCGTGAACGATGCCCGTGGCTATGTCGATGAGACGGCGCTGGACCCACTTGGAGTAGACAATTCTTGCATGCTCCTCAACGTGGGCGGGCGCTATCACATTCTCGGTAAGCGATGAAAGATAGTCAAGCCCACCTGCCTCGGCAAGTTTCTTCTGGCGCTTGAGTTCTTCGCTCAAGGTCACGAAATCGGCAGTTTCGTTGCGTTCATAGAGCGCCTGGAGCCCCTCAGCTATCAATCTGTTGCGCCTGTCGTAAAAGCAGTCGGAACGAAGCACCTGGAACGCCTTGTTCATGGCATCATGGGAGATTATCATGGCTGCAAGAACAGCAGCCTCTGCCTCTTGCGCATGTGGGGGTACCCTGAGTCCCTGCTGGGGGGGGCGTCCGTCAGGCATTCGTTCTCCTTGCTTGGATGATTTCTCCTGCGATGCTGACAATACGTTCGGCGAGTTCCGCTTTGCTTGCCCGGGGAAAATCGAGCGTCTCACCCGAGGAATATATTATCTTAGCCTCGGTCTCTTCGCTCGAAATTACTGATGCCGGGTTGGCCACGATAGCGTCAAGCCCCTTGGTTTCGAGCTTCTTTTTTGCAGTCTGATGCCAGTCATCACCGGTTTCTACCGAGAACCCTATCTTGATAGCGTCATACTCATTAAGGGAGGAAAGGATATCGGGCGTTTTTGCAAGGGAAAGGGTAAGCTTTTCTTGCTTTATCTTTGCGGAGGATAATTCAACTGGTGAATAGTCCGCTACTGCGGCAGCCATCACGAGAACGTCCGTTTCAGGCATAAGCTTCTTGAGCGTCTGGAGCATCAAGGAGGCGGATAGAGCCCTGAGTGTCTCGATACCCGGAGGGGGAGGGACGCAGGTCTCCGCGGCGACAAGCGTCACTCTTGCTCCTGCCCTGGCGAACGCAAGCGCTATCTCTCTACCCATCCTTCCTGAGGAGCGGTTAGTGATTACGCGGACAGGGTCAATCTGCTCTTGCGTTCTTCCGGCCGTTACCACCACTTTCTTGCCCGAAAGCTGCGGATTCGCGCGTACAATGCGCTCGCAGGCGAGTACTATCTCATCGAGTTCGGCAAGTCTGCCCTT
The DNA here is from genome assembly GCA_012517375.1 of bacterium. Classification (NCBI taxonomy): domain Bacteria; species bacterium. The sequence continues at coordinate 20,602 of JAAYVC010000069.1, forward strand.
GCCTCGAACCCCGCAGGCAAGCTCGCCCGTACCGGGTTCCACGAAGGTCACCCCGCGGCTTTTGAGCGTCTGGATATTCTCCTGCGTTGCCGGGTTGTTCCACATGCCCGAGTTCATGGCAGGCGCAAAGAGAAGCGCTCGCGGGTCAGCCGCAAGAAGAAGGCTTGAAAGCAGGTTATCCGCAATGCCGCAGGCTGTCTTGGCTATAGTGTTGGCAGTTGCGGGAGCGACGATGACCAGTTTTGCGTCCTCAAGCAGCGATATGTGATTCAAGGCCTCCCTTCTTGCCCAGAGGTCGTCGTAAACGCCTTCGGTGCTAAGTGATTCGAAGGTTGCGCGTCCGACGAACTTGAGCGCCGCTTCGGTAACCACAACAGGCGTCCGGAATCCGCGTTCCCTGAGCAGCCTCAATATAAAAGGCGCTTTGTAGGCGGCGACCGAGCCGGTTACCGCAAGAATGAGTTTCTCGTTCATCCAGAGATGTCTTCTTCGCCTCGTAGCGTCCGGTTGAGACCCAGCATGTAAGGGTTCTCGACCGCATCAATCCTTCCTTCGACAATATCCTCTATGAGCTGGCGTGTTGCCCTTGAGGCCTTTGCGAGAAAGATGTACTTGTTCTCAAAGCGGGTCCATATCTTTTCTAAAGACGCTTCTATCATCTATCCTCCGTTCAATTTAATTTCAGATATTCTCTTAGAGCGCGCTCTTTCGGCTTCAAGAATCGCCGTTAGTTTGTGAACGCTCTCGGCAAGAGAATCGTTTACTATGACGTAATCGAACTCTCTGGCCTTCTCAATCTCCGAACGAGCCTCCTTCAGCCTCTCCTCTATCAGTTCCTTGCCCTCTCTTCCCCTTGTCAGTAGTCTGTGCCTTAGTTCCTCGATTGTAGGCGGAAGAAGGAAAACAGCAACACTCCCGGGATAAACCTGCCGGACATGCAGGGCGCCCTTAACGTCAAGGTCAAGGATAACGTCGCGCCCGGATGACTGGCTTCTCTCTATCTCTGAACGGAGAGTCCCGTATCGGTGGCCGTAAACCTCCTCCCATTCGAGAAACCCTGATTCTTTTATGAGATTATCAAACCTCTCATCAGTGATGAAATGGTAATCTTCTCCGTCCACCTCCTTGCCGCGCCTCGGTCTCGTGGTTGCCGATACGGAGTATCCGAGGTTTGAATCGTGCCTTAGGAGCGCCCTGCAAAGAGTGGTTTTGCCGGTGCCTGAAGGCGCGGACAGGATAAGGAGAAACGCTTTTCTACTCAACATTCTGGACTTGTTCCCTCATCTTTTCGACCTCCTCCTTTATCGAGATGACAAAGTGAGTGATCTCCGTGTCGTTGGCCTTGGAGCCTATAGTGTTCGTCTCCTTCATCATCTCCTGTGCAGTAAAGTTGAGTCTGCGTCCGTTCGACATTTTTTCATTCAGGGTCTCCCTGAATAGTCTTGCGTGATTTTCGAGCCTCACGCATTCCTCGTGGATGTCGAAGCGTTCCGAGAAGTAGAGAACCTCCTGCAGCAGTCTGTTGCGGTCGGCTTCAAGCTGCATGCCTTCTATGAGTTCAATAAGCTTTGCCTTTTTTTCACGTATCCTGCCTGGAACCCGTTTCTTTATAGCCGCAAGGTTCTTCATGATTGCGGAAAGACGCTTTTTCAAATCCGCTTCAAGATTGCGGCCCTCTGATTTGCGCATCTTAACGAGGTCCATTAAGGCTTTTCTAGTGAGAGTCTCCACGCTTTTCCATATCTTTGAGGGATCAACATCGCGCGGCTTTTCCTTGATGAGCCCTGGAAGTCTGAAGAGAATCTCTGGTGAGAGCTCGCCCGATACAGGCATCTTCTTCTTTAGTTCACGAAGGATGCGTGTGAACTCATCAAGCACCTGCGTATCGATGGTAAGATGTTTGCCGTTGGACTCTTCGATATGAACGGATATGTTTATGGATCCTCTCGCGATTTCTTGCTTGACTATCTGCTTTATATCGTCCTCGAATGCGGCAAGCTGGTCGGGAAGCTTCACAGCGACGTCGAGATAACGGTGATTTACCGACCGTGCCTCCACGGTTATTCTCAGACCTTCAGGCTTGATAACACTCACGGCTCTTCCCTGACCGGTCATGCTCGTTATCATTTCATTGCTCCTTCAAGAACAAATGTTACGGGACCGTCGTTAACCAGTTTCACATGCATGTGCGCACCGAACACGCCTTCTTGTACTTGAACTCCTTTCTCCCGGAGCGATGAGACGAAGAATTCAAAAAGCTTTTTTGCTACATCCGGCGGCATTGCCGAATCGAAAGAAGGTCTGAGACCGCGTGAAAGATCGGCAGCCAACGTGAACTGCGAAACCGCAAGCACCTGGCCTCCCACATCGGCAATGGAAAGATTCATCTTGCCAGCTTCGTCTTCAAAAAAACGCTGTTTAACGAGTCTTGCGGCCATGTTGCGGACTTCGTCCTCGCTGTCGCTCTTTTCAAGTCCCAGAAGCACAAGCAATCCTCGCGAGATTTCTGAAATCTTTTCTCCATCCACGCTGACTGAAGCCTCATTCACGCGCTGAACGACCGCCTTCAACCGTCTTGCTCCTTAATGAGCTCAAGAAGTCTATGTGCGAACTCCTGGGCCGCGGCAGGACCCGAACCGGTAACAATCCATCCGCTCACGACTACGTCTTGGGAAAGGTACCTGGCGCCGTACTTCATGAGTTCTGGTTTTACGGACTCGAAACAGGTGGCGTCTGCGCCCGAAAGAATCCCTGCCCTGGCGAGTACAACCGGCGCCAGACATATTGCTCCTGTTGCTTTCTTCGCCGCAAAAAATTCCTTCACAATTCGGATAAGGGTCGTATCGTTCCAGAGAACGGTTGCGCCGCTTCCCCCAACTATTACGAGCGCCTTGTAGTCGCCTGAGTTGACACTGGACAGGCTGATGTCCGGTTTGATTTTTGCGCCAAGCATGCCCCGAGCTGTAGCGGTATCCTTTGATGCAATTATCGTCTCGAATCCTGCCTCCGAGAGGATACGCTTAGGAACGCTAAGCTCCTCGTCGCGGAAGTTTATTGGAGCTATGACGAAAAGCACCTTTTCCTTTAAGGATTCCTTAGATGCGGATTCCTGTGGTTCGGGTTCTGATGCTTTAGCGCAGCCAAGTAATCCTGCCAGCGCCAGGACTAAAAGCAGCCTTTTCATCCGCTCTCCTTTTTGAGGATTACTCCTCCAGCGGTTTAATCTCAAATACTACTCCATCGTCATCCGGACAGGCCGCGCGAGTTACTTTCGGATCCTTTTCCCAAAAGAGCTTTCCGCCCGTCTGCAGCGAAAGAATCAGAGGAAAGACAGATGCGAAAGCGGATGTGCAGACCCCTTCCGGAGTGCAGTTACCGACAACGTATTCGTCGCCAATCTTGTGCAGATTCTGGTTGCAGCGTCCGGCAACGACCTTCAAGCTTACTTTTTTCATTTCATCCTCCTAAACATCGAATACTACCCGCGCCCGCCAGAAGTCCTTCTCCTTTCCGTAGAGAAACTCCTGGTAGGTAACGGTCTTCACTTCATGCAGCATGCGGTGGCGCCCCGGGTCGATACTCTCGCCCCGGACCAGCGCAACCGCCTTGTATTCTCCGTTCTTCTCACTAAGCCTGAGACTTTCTATCCTCGAGACGAGAAAGTCCTCGGTGTAAACAAGATAGAGCAGTTCGCGCAGCCAGTCGAGAAACCGTTCCTCAGGCGTTCCGGAGCTTATCTCGATAGTCTTCTCCGAAACATCCTGCAGATCCTCGAGCTCCACTATCTGTGCAACCACGGCTAAAGCCGCGTTTGCAAACAGCTCTTCTTCGCTTTGTCCTCGGATAAAAAGTTCGAGATCGCTTATGTGGTCAAGCGACTCCCATCGGGGTTCGTTCACATCTTAAGCTGAGTAGGAAACAAAACCCTGTGCTGCTCCAGATCTACAAGCGCATATCGGCCCTTGAACATTGAACCTGGATTCACGACAAGCGTTGAACCCAGCATATCCTGTCCGGGAGAACCGGTTACGTCACCCGCAAGACAGAATGCGGGCTTGCACGTTTCAATTAGTTCGTTTATGACCCGTGATCCCGAGTGAGTATTCTTTCCCGCATCAAGGGTCATTCTTGACTGTGGCGGCGTATGTGCAAGCAATATAGAGTGTTCCGGATCTGAACACCAGTCCGCAGGCAGAATCTTTGACGCTTTTTTTTCAGACGAACAGTAAACCACTTCATCACAATCTACCGGACCAATGCCTCCGCCAAGACCTGCAAACGTGTAACCTGAATACTTAAAGGGCTTTCCGTGCACATTGTAGACGTTGGAAAACCCTTCTGCCATCTCCAGAAGTCTTGATACGGGAGCATCCTGATGCCCTGGTACGAACACCACAGGAACGCCAAACCCGGTCAGATTGATGAAGAACTCGCGGTACGCAAGCTCTTCCACTACAGCGTCTTGTTCAAGTTCCGGCCTCTTCTTCGAAGAAGGCTTACCTGTTTCAAGCAGATATTTCCACTCTTCCGCTCGCGCCGGCGTATCTATGATATCACCCACGAATGCAATCAAGTCAAGTCGTTGTTCTTCAAGGGCTTCCTCAAGAGCCGGCCATATTCTTTCTCCCCCGTTATAATCCGCAAACAAAGCGATTTTCATACCGGAAAGCTTATACGCAATTTCCAAAAAGTCAAGTATGAGAGGAATTTATTTACAGCGTTAAGACAAGAGCGCCTGCAGATTTCTCTAATCGAAAGAACTCATTCTCATGAAAGATGGAGTTCTTTTAGCAGATGCATTCATCCAGACAGTATCTTGCACTTGGACCAAAGGGGTGATTGGCTTGACTGACCAAGGTTTGGAGCGTAAGATTGACAATGGATACAAGCATGCTGTTCTCGCATACAAAGAACATCATATACTTCAACCATGCCTCATCCTCTCCGCTCGCGACTACGACGAGGGAATTGATGAAGCAGGTTGTGGACAGACTCGAGTTCGGCGATTTGGACTGGGAGTTCTGGAAAAAAGAACTTGGTGAATTCCGAAGAGGCGGTGCCGCGCTTCTGAGCGTAACCCCCGAAGAGATTGGGTTTATAACCAATACGACGACCGGACTTCTTGCTGCGCTATATTCCATACCGTTCGAGTCCGGTGATAACGTCGTTCTCACTGAAGATAGTTTTCCAGCTAACCGCGTTCCCTGGTTTGCAAATCTCCCTGATGTGGAAAAAAGGCAAACACAAGTTAAAGGAATCGAAACACTTGAGGAAAGATTAATGGCTCTTACGGATGCGCGTACAAAGGCTATTGTGGTTGACTGGGTCGATTTCTTTACGGGCTATCGAGTCGATCTCAAGCTCCTGGGAGACTTCTGCATGGATAGGGGTATCTTTCTCGTTGTGGACGGAATCCAGGGCTGCGGCGCTGTAAGTATCGATTTATCAAAGATTAAGGTTGATTTTTTCACAGCCGCTTCAGCCAAGTGGCTGCTTGGCCCTGTTGGCGCCGGAATCCTGTATGTCAATAAAAATACGTTACCTGGACTTAAACCCGCCTTCATGGGCTGGATGAGTCTCGTGTGGGACGACTTCAACATCTTCGATCCACTTCCTCCTCTAAAAGACGGAGCTGCGCGATTTGAAGCAGGTTCATATCCCGGGCTGCCGCTCGTTGGATTAGTGGAGAACCTTAAGATACTGAACTCGATAGGGATTGAGGAGATTAACCGCAAGGTATTCAAACTGCGGAAGTTGCTTCTGGATGGACTGCAGGGGTTGGATGCCGAGATAATCTCACCCTTGGATGAAACACACGCATCAGGTATACTCACATTCAGACTGAGGGATAAGGATTCCAGGCTGCTGTGGGATACATTGGACAAAAATAACGTAAAATCGTCGCTTAGGAAGAATGCTATACGGCTTTCCCCGCACTTCTACAACGCCGAGGCTGAGGTCCAAAAGGTGCTCGATATCGTGACCGGCTTCGCCAAGTCCTAATAATATACTTACACTTACCTTCAGGATTGATGACGATGCGACTTAGTATTTTTATAACTGATTCTTTTTCTTCTTTGGAAGTAACTAATATTGAACCTTGTTCTTTATAGTGTCTTGGAACCATTTGTTGAATTTAGATTTAAAAGCGTCAACGTTTTTCGAGTTTTCAAAAGCATTGGCTACCTTTTCTAATTCTCTTACAACTTCATTCTTGATTTCGCCCATGAACACATCATACAAAACCGCCTCTTTTTGTCAAGACTATGTCATGATTAAATGTGAGTTAGTGTCGACGATTAAGGCGATTGCTTCGGTCAACGCCTCCTGCGTTAAACCTCGCAATGACTGCTATTTTTCGAAAAGAACAATTAGAAGGATTACGTTATCAGTGGAGGTTATTTCAGCCGTTCTTTTTCGGCGCGTAGTGCATGCAGACGAGCGAGCCCGCGTCTTCCTTTATCTTTTCAGCCACCACTTCGCACTTTACTTTAAGGAGAAGGAACGCCTCCTGGGGTCCGTCGACGAAACTCTCGAAGTTCGCATGGCCCTTGGCAATAACAACATCCGCTTCCCGCATCAGATTCCTCACCTCTGGATTAAGTGTAGGCCAGTCTATGCCCAGGCTGTTGGAGCCTGTCGAAAGAACGCGCTCTTTCGGGAAACCCAAGTCCGCGAGTTCGCTTACTGTAACGTCGTTCAGGATAGGCTGTTCTTTTGCGACGAAAAAGGTCAGAGGGACATTAAGGAAGTCCGCGCACAGCCTGTCGAGCACTACCTCGCCCGCGTTATCCAGAACGTAGACGAGCGTTCTGGCTCCTTTGATTTTTTCAAGAAGAAGAGCCGAATCGTCCCTTGCAAAGCTGGCATGTTCGAGGAACTCTTTTATCTCGGCCGTATCCGTGCTCTCGCGCGTTCCGAGATCGATGACGTTCCCGAGACACGCCGCAAGCAGCGCGGCGCGTTGCGGGTTTTCGGAACGTTCAATCGCCTCCCTCACGAACGGAATCATCTTCTCGACTTCATCGTTGTGCCGCGCCTTCTCCTTCCTGTAGGGATCGGCTCCGTTCTTGTAAAGCATCTCAAGCAGCCGGGTGGAGTATATGTTCGGTGGAAGGCTCAGAGGGATTTGCGGAACCTCCCTGCGGGCATTTGATAAGAGGGTGTTGTATTCATCGTTGGAGAGGTTAAGCGCCTTCGCGCTGCGTTCAAGCTGCTTTAAGAGACACGGAGTGCAGCGAATGTCGGATTTCACTTGCTCAGGTCTTCAATGGTTTCTTTTCGGCCGCAGGGAAGAGCACGTTGTTGAGAATGAGCCTGTAGCCGGGCGAGCTGGGATAGAGTTCGAGCATCGTAGCTGGATCGCCCACGCGGTGCTGGTAGTCCTCAGGGTCGTGTCCGCCGAAGAATGTAAAGGTGCCGTCGCCGCGGTTTCCGTGGATGTACTTAACCTCCTCCGATCCCTTCACCTCTCCCAGAATGAGCACGTCGCGCTTCAAGAACTGGCGGTTGAACCCTGTGTTCTGACCAAGAAACTCCTTGACGTACGCCACATGGTTCTGCACGAGCATCGATGGCACTGGGTCGAACTTTGTGGAAAAGTCGAAGAGCGAGAAGACCGTCTCCTCGCCGCGGTCGAAAGCCTGAAGCGAGACGTCGATGTCTGAGTGCTCGTAGATGTAGGGGTCTGTGACGGGCGTAAAGTTTTCGAACGCGAATGTGGGGTTGAAGTCGAGCTTCGTGTTCCAGTCCGGGTCGACCGGTGTTGCGTCGAATATGCGGTCCACGATGTCGGTTGCGGCTGCGGCAAGCGCCATGTCGTATGTATCCGTTGCAGAACACATGGCGAAGAGAAATCCTCCTGAGAGCACGTAGCGCCTTATCTCCTGAGCTACCGCGAGCTTGAGCTCTCTGACCGAGCCGAACTTCAATCTGCGTGCGGTCTCCTCGTTCATGCGCACCTGCTCCTGGTACCATTCCTCTGTGTAGTATGAGGAGTAGAACTTTCCAAACTGACCTGTGAAATCCTCGTGATGAAGGTGCACCCAGTCGTACTCCTTGAGCTTTCCGGCAAGCACCTCCGGGTCCCACAGCATGTCGTAGGGAATCTTGGCATAGTCCAGGGCAAGCCGCACCGCATCGTCCCATGGATCGGCGGTAGGCGGCACGTAAACGGCAATCCTGGGCGGCTTCTCAAGAACGACCGCATTCATGTTTGACTCCTCAATGGTCTGCCGGATAGCTGCCTCGGTTCCCGCATCAATTTCCTGGGCCTTGACGCCCGCAAGAAGGCATTCCTCAACGTTCTTCTTCGAGGACTCCATGAGAAACGAACCTCCCTCGTAGTTCAGGAGCCACTCAACCTTCTGGCCGCGTTCAAGCGCATGGTAGGCTATACCGTAAGCCTTTAGATGGTTCGTCTGGGTTAAATTCATCGGGATAAGTAGCTTTGAAAATATCGTGAGGCAGAGGAGAGCGTTCACGGTACTATCCGCGTTCCCGCTTTGCCTTCTATGCCTAAAAGGAGATTGGGCGGATCGGTGATGAGCACTCCCCTCCCGCCCTTTTCTGCAAATTTCACTGCCGCCTCTATCTTGGGACCCATGCTGCCCTGCGGGAACTGCCCTTGCGATAAAAGATTTTTTGCCTCCGACACCGAAAGTTCAGTGAGAGGTCTTCTCGTAGGCTTGTCGAAATCGAGATACACGCACTCTACCTGCGTGAGAATCACCAAAAGGTCGACGCGCAGGAGTGTGGCGAGAAGGGATGACGCCCTGTCCTTGTCTATGACGGCGGCGACTCCCTTGAGCCGCTTACCCTCTCTTGTCACAGGGATTCCGCCTCCTCCGACAGTAACGACCGATACGCCCGAGTCCATAAGATCTTTGACGGTCTCGAGTTCCACAATCTCTATCGGCTCCGGCGAGGCTACAACCCTGCGCCACCCGCGGCCCCTGTCCTCCTTCATCCTCCACCCGAGCCGGATGGATAGCTCGTTTGCCTCCTCTATCTTGTACGCAGGCCCTACGAACTTTGTGGGGTTGCGGAACGCCTGGTCGCGCGGGTCTACGACAACCTGCGTCACGAGCGCTGCAATCTCGCGCTTTGCGTCGCCGTCAACTGAAGCGTTGCGGATCGCCTGGCAGATGAGATAGCCTAGCGAGCCCTGCGTGGATGCGTTCGCGCCGTCCAGAGGAATCTGGGGGATGTCCTTCTCGGCTTCGTGAGCTAAATGGGAGACTAAAAGCACCTCGCCAACCTGCGGGCCGTTTCCGTGCGTTACCGCGACGCGCCAGCCCTTATCAATGAGTTCCGCAATCTGGGCAGCGGTCTCTTCGACTATCTGGCGCTGCTCCTCGAAGCTTGCGTATTTCTGGCCCGGCCGCATGAGTGCGTTGCCGCCGAGCGCGATTACGGCCCTTCGAGAAGGACCAGCTGCAGTAGGTTCCATCACGGATTCTATATATTAGACGAGCAAGGTCAACCCGTATCGCCTACACCTCTCACCCCGCCATACTACGACTGTCATTGCGAGTGTCGCTGCGAGCGACCGAAGCAATCGCCTGCGACTCGTGAGAAAGCTCACTAAAGGAGGGTCTTGACCTCTTCTTAAGCTGGCAAACAATAGAATATGCTGAAAAAGAAGGACGAGCCTGCAGCACACCCCGAAAAAAAGGAGCGCGTGAGCGCTCCTTTAACAATAATTATTTCCCTACTCTGTTATTCCGCACCTTTGGAGAAATTCGGC